>NZ_JBHWGV010000001.1:0-39206 GCF_042732955.1 Kitasatospora sp. NPDC059747
GGGGGGGGGGGGGGGGGGGGCGGCCGGTCGCGGGGGGGGGGGGCGGGGGTGGGGGTCAGTCTTTGGCGGCCCGCCTTCTTGGCGCGTGCCTTGCGGCCGCCCCCCCCCAAATTCCTTTTACCGAGGCCGTGACGGGATTCGAACCCGTGTGTACCGCTTTGCAGACGGTTCCCTGAGCCTCTCGGGCACACGGCCAGTGAATTCAGGATGGCGGATTCCGTGAATGGGGTCAACGCTGTTTTGTAAATTCTGTATGGCAATGTGTGCTACGGTCGGGGACAAGTGGCGTTTTCCCGCCACTCCGGACGAGCGCGTCGTACCCGGTGACGACAAGACGGCGCAGTTCAGCGGCAATCCGGCCGCTGTGGACTGCGGAGGTTCGTACCGTCATGGCCTGGCTCGTTCTGATCGTCTCGGGTGTCCTGGAAACCGTCTGGGCGGTCGCCCTGGAGTCGTCCAAGGGCTTCACCCGCCTCGTCCCCGGCCTCGTCTTCGGCGTCGCCCTGCTGCTGAGCATGGGCGGACTGGCGTACGCGATGCGCACCATCCCGATCGGCACCGGCTACGCGGTGTGGGTCGGCATCGGCGCGGTCGGCACTGCGCTCTACGGCATGGCCGTCCTGGGCGACGCGGTGACCCTGGCCCGGATCGGCTGCCTGCTGCTGATCGTCTCCGGCGTGGTCGGCCTGAAGGTGCTCCACTGACCCGGTGCCGGGGCGTGTCCCGAGGCGTGTCCTAGGTCCTGCGGCGGAGTCGACCACCGACTCCGGTCAGGGGTCCAAACACCGGACGGCCCTTACGATATTACGTATGACCACTGCCTCCCCCACCTCGGTCGACTCCGCCCCGATACCCGTCGAGAACGACCCCGGCGGCGGGGTGCTCAGCGGCCGCTACCGCGCCCTCACGCTGGGGATCGTGTCGGTGGTCCTGCTGCTCGCCTTCGAGGCGACGGCGGTCAACACCGCGATGCCGGTGGCGGCCCGGCAGCTGGACGGCCTCGGTCTGTACGCCTTCGCCTTCTCCGGCTACTTCACCACCACGCTGTTCGCCCTGGTCGTCTCCGGCCAGTGGTGCGACCGGCGCGGCCCGCTGCAACCGCTGTTCACCGGCATCGCGGTGTTCGGCGCGGGCCTGGTGGTGGCCGGGACGGCGCCGGGGATGTGGCTGTTCGTGGCCGGGCGGGCGGTCCAGGGCCTGGGCGGCGGGCTGGTGATCGTCGCGCTGTACGTCGTGGTCGGCCGGGCCTACCCGGAACGGCTGCGGCCCTCCGTGTTCGCGGCCTTCTCCTCGGCCTGGGTGCTCCCCTCGATCGTCGGACCGGTCGTCTCCGGAGCCGTCACCCAGCACCTGGGCTGGCGCTGGGTGTTCCTGGCCGTGCCGGCGCTGATCCTGCTGCCGCTCGCGGTGATGGGCCCGGCGCTGGCCCGGTCGGAGCGCGAGCACCCCGTGCCGAAGGGCGCGGAGTTCGACCGCCGCCGCACCGTGCTGGCCGCGATGGCGGCGCTCGGCGCCGGCCTGCTGCAGTACGCGGGCCAGCGGCTGGACCCGATCGGGCTGCTCCCGGCGGCGGCCGGTGCGGCGCTGCTGCTGCCGGCGGTGCTCGGGCTGCTGCCCGAGGGCACGCTGCGGGCCGGGCGCGGTCTGCCGACGGTGATCCTGCTGCGCGGCGTGGCCGCCGGGGCGTTCTTCGCGGCGGAGGCGTTCATCCCGCTGATGATGGTCACCCAGCGCGGCCTGTCGCCGACGCTGGCCGGGCTCACGCTGACCAGCGGCGGGCTGTCCTGGGCGCTGGGCTCGTGGCTGCAGGGCCGTCCGGGCGCCGAGCGCCACCGCGAGGCGATGATCCGGGGCGGGTTCGTGCTGACCGCGGTGGCGATCGCGGGGGCGGCGCTGGTGCTGGTCCCGGCCGTGCCGGTCTGGGCGGCGGCGGTGGCCTGGGGCGTCGGCGGCATCGGGATGGGGCTGACGGTCGCGAGCGTCAGCGTGCTGATGATGAAGCTGTCCGCGCCGCAGGACGCCGGGGCCAACTCGGCCTCGCTGCAGATGAGCGACGCGCTCGGCAACGTCCTGCTGGTGGGCCTCGCCGGGGTGCTCTTCTCGGCGCTGGGCGGCGGTTCGGTGGCGGTCGCCCACGGGAACGCCGAAGGCGCCGGGTCGCCCGGCGCCTTCGCGGTGATCTTCCTGACGATGACCGGGGTGGCCCTGCTGGGGGCGCTGGTCTCCGGCCGGGTCCGCAGGGCCTGACGGTCAGCCGACGGCGGCGGCCGGGGCGGTGGCCGGGGCGGTGGCGGTGGGGGACGGCGGCGCCGCCGGGGTGCCGAGGAAGCTCTCCCAGCCACCCGCCGGGGCCTGGCCCGGGGCGAGGGTCTGCAGCTTGCGCAGCACCGCCGGGTCCTGGGCGTCCAGCCAGTCGACCAGCTGGCGGAAGGACACCAGCCGGACCTCGGGCTTGCTCGCGATGGACTTGAAGGCGTCCTCGACGGCGTTCATGTAGATGCCGCCGTTCCACTCCTCGAAGTGGTTGCCGATGATGTACGGCGCCCGGTTGCCGTTGTAGGTGCGGTCGAAGCCCATCAGGTAGGCGTCGCGCGCCTGGGCCTGGAAGCCCGGGTAGAGCGCGGGGTCGGCCTTGGTGTTGGGGCCGCACTGGTTGAACATGATGTTGTAGTCCATCGACAGCACCTGGAAGGTGTGCCCGGGGAACGGGATGGACTGCAGCGGGAGGTCCCACAGGGCGCCGCCCTGGATCTTCTGCGGCCAGACCTGGCTGCCGTTGCCGCTGCTGTCGTAGCGCCAGCCGCGCTTGACGGCGGTGGGCAGCAGGTTGCGCTGGCCCTCCAGGCACGGGGTCCGGCTGCCGATCAGCTCCTTGCCGTAGTCGAACGGCAGCGCCGGCAGGTCGGTGAACCCGGTGTTCGTCCGCCAGTTCGTCACGAAGTCCATGGCCTGCTGGATCTCGCTGTCCCACTCCTCCGGGGACCACTTCCCGACGCCGGTGGAGCCGCAGAAGTGGCCGTTGAAGTGGGTGCCGATCTCGTGGCCCTCCAGCCAGGCGGCGTGGACGTTCTCCAGCGTGTCGTGGATGTGCTGGTCGCTGAGGTAACCGATCTCGGAGGCGCCGGCCTTGTGCTGGGGCGGGCGGTAGAGGTCCTTCTTGGACTCCGGCAGCAGGTAGAGGCCGCTGAGGAAGAAGGTCATCGACGCGTTGTGCTCCTGCGCCAGCCGGCGGAAGCGGGCGAACAGGCCGTTGTCGAGCTCGCCGGCGCCGTCCCAGGAGAAGACGACGAACTGCGGCGGGCGCTCGCCCGGCTTGAGCCGGTCGGGGACGGGCTGGCGGGGCTGGGCGCCGGTGTCGGAGGTGGAGCCGTCGCCGATCAGCACGACCTGCGGCTTGGCCGGTGCCGGGGCCGGGGTGGCGGGCGGCTCGGTGGTCCCGGCGGGGGCCGGGGTTCCCGTCGCGTGCTCTCCGCCGCCGGCGGCGGTGGTCCCGCAGCCCGCCACCAGGGCGGCGGCGCCGGCCGCGCCGGCGGCCAGCAGGGTGCGACGGGATAGGGAGTCCATGGTCACTCCGTTCATGAGGCGTTCGGCAGGCGTGCAGGCATGCGAAAGTCCGGTCGGACAAGTGGGGTGATAGAACCCGTGACCGGGTCAGCATGGCATGCGAACGCATTCGGTCTGCGAGTCGCCACGTACGGTCTCAAGTGATCGCCCGATGGATGCAACCGGACGGACTCGCTCCGTCGTCGATGGTGTGCGAGGTCGGACCCGCCGTGCCTGGGTGAGGCGGTACCTCGTCGCGCTCCGTGACGGAGCCACCACTCGGCGCACGGGTGACGGCCCTAGCCCTGCCGTTTGGGGGGGATTGGTATGACCATCGTATGGACGTGCCTTAGGGTCCCGTCCGGTTCAATTGGTTCCCAGGAAACTCCCAGGAATCGGGAAGTCGTCGGCAGAGGGGAGCGCCCGTGGGCGCCCAACAGCGCAGGAGCCCGTGGCCGGGCACCATCGCGGCCGGTGCCGCGATGGTCCTCGGCGCCTGGCTGCTGCACGACGGCGGCCCCGGCGAGCTCCCTCCCGCGCCCGGCGCCGGGCAGTCCCTGAGCGGGTTCGCCCCGGTCTCGGTCGTCCCGCCGCTCGGCCCGTCCGTGCCGACCCGGATCCGCATCCCCGCCGTCAAGCTCGACGCCCCGGTCACCGGTCTCGGCCTGGAGGCCGACGGCCGGCTCCAGGCGCCGCCCGCGGCGGACCGCAACCTCGCCGGCTGGTACCGCGGCGGGGCGACCCCGGGCCAGCGGGGGACCGCCATCGTCGCGGGCCACGTGGACAACAAGAGCGGCCCGGCCGTCTTCTACCATCTGGGTGCTCTCCACCGCGGTGACCGGATCGAATTCGTCCGCGCGGACGGCGCCACCGCCGTCTACCAGCTGTACGCCATCGAAGTGCACGACCGAAAGGACTTCCCGGACGACCGGGTGTACGGACAGGCCGCCGACGCGCAGCTGCGGGTGATCACCTGCGGCGGTGCGTACAGCGAGGAACACGGCTACGAAGGCAATGTCGTGGCCTACGGTTTCCTGGCCGACACCACCCGGCCGGGGAAAGCGGCATGACCCCGATCACCCTCGCCAACCGCTGGAACCCACTCGACTGGCCGCTGACGCACGGCCCGATCCCGTACGCCGTGCTGGCCGCGGGCTGGGGTGCGCTGCTCGTGCTCGCCGTCGCCCGCAACCGCTCGTGGTGGAGCTTCCGGCTGCCGGCCGCGCTGTTCACCGCGGCGGCGATCAGCCTGCTGCTGGGCGTGGTCGTCGACGACTGGTGGCACCCCTTCCCGGAGGGCACCCCGGACTACGTCACGTGGTGGATCGCCGTCGCCCTGGTGGGCTTCTGCCTGGTCGGCTACCGCTTCCGCGGGATCTCCTGGCGGCGCCGCGGGCTCGTGCTCGGCCTCGGCTCGCTGGTGCTGCTGATGTCCGCGTCGCAGATCAACATCGGCTTCGGCCAGTACCCGAACGGCAAGATCATGCTGGCGCCGTTCCTCACCGACACCGGGGCGAAGATCGCCCCGAAGGTCGCCGAGACCGCGAGCGCGCCGCCGGACAAGGCGCTCTCGGAGGTCTGGACGCGCCCGCCCGGCCTGCCCGCCAAGGGCACCGTCTCGCAGGTGTACATACCCGGGGCCAAGTCCGGCTTCGTCGGCCGCAGCGCCTACGTCTACCTGCCGCCCGCCTACCAGGCCAGCCCGCGGCCGCTGCTGCCGGTGCTCGTGCTGATCACCGGTCAGCCCGGAACGCCCGGGGACTGGGTGCTCAACGCCCAGGTGAACGAGTCGCTGGACGCGTTCGCGGCGGAGCACGGCGGCCTCGCACCGATCGTCGTGATGCCCGACCAGCTGGGCTCTACCTGGGGGAACACGCTCTGCATGGACTCGAAGATCGCGAAGGCGCAGACCTACCTCGCCGCCGACGTCCCCGACTGGATCGACAAGCACCTGCAGACCGCCAAGGGCCGGGGGTCCTGGGCCGTGGGCGGCGCCTCGATGGGCGGCACCTGCGCCCTCCAGCTCGGCATCAACGCGCCCGACGTCTACGGCACCGTCCTCGACATGTCCGGCCAGGAGGAGCCCACCCTGGGCACCCGGGACGAGACCGTCAGGAAGGCCTTCGGCGGTGACCAGGCCAAGTTCGAGGCCGTCGACCCGCTCTCGGTGATGGCCCACCGCAAGTTCCCCGACACCAACGTCGCGATCGTCGTCGGCCGCTGGGACAACGACTTCCGGTCGGGAATGGAGAAGGTCTACCAAGCCGTCCAGACGGCGGGTATGAAGGCCAAGTTCGACCTGGTCCAGGGCGGGCACGGCTGGGGGGCCTGGCGGATCGGCATCGCCGAGCAGCTGCCCTGGATCGCCCGCCAGACCGGGCTGCTCAAGTGAGCCGCACCCAGGCGGCCGCAGCCGTCGTCGCCAGGCCGGAGGTGGTCGTGGACCAGGAGCCGGTCACCCGTACGCCCGTCACCCGCACCCCGGAGCCGCGGCCGCAGCGCGTGCGCCGGACCGCCCGGCTGGTCGGTGCTCGGCTGCGCTCGGCCCCGCTCACGATGGGGGCGCTCGTCGTCCTGTGGGGCGTCGGCGCGGCCACCGGGAGCCTGTCCGGCGGGCCGTCGGGCCGCGTGCTCCGGCAGGCCGGGACCGGCGTGCAGACGCTCTCCGAGGGCCGCTGGTGGACGCCGTTCACCTCGCTGTTCTGGTGCGCCGGGATCGGCGCGTACGTGTTCACCAGCCTGCTGCTGCTCCTCGTCGGCCCGGCCGCCGAGCGGCGGCTCGGCCGGTGGCGCACCCTCGGGGTGCTGGTCGTGGGGCAGGCCGCGGGCACCCTGCTCGGCACCGCGCTGGTCGCGGCCGGCTCCCGGGCCGGCGAGCAGTGGACCGACTCGGTGGTCGACCAGGTCGCGATCGGCCCCGGCCCCGGCCTGTTCGCCCTGGCCGCGGTGCTCGGCTACCGGCTCACCGTGCTGTGGCGCCGCCGGATGCACCTGCTGGTGCTGCTCGTGCCGCTGGTCATGACGCTGTACGTCGGTCACCTGCAGAGCGTCCAGCGGTGCGCCGCCGCGCTGCTCGGGCTCGGCGCGGGCGCGCTGCTCACCCGCGGGCGGCTGCTGCTGCGCACCCACCGCTCCTCGCACACCGAGACCCGGGTGCTGGTGGCGCTGTGCCTGGTCGCCGCCGCCTTCGGCCCGCTGATCGCCTCGCTGTACGACAACGCGGCCGGGCCGTTCAACACCTTCTCCGAGCTGTACTTCTCGCACCGGCTCAGCCCCGAGGAGGTCGCCGACTTCTGCGCGATGTCGGTGCACGACTGCGCCCGCGCGCACGCCGTCGAGCGGATCTTCGACACCCCGGGCCGGCTGATGGCGGCGCTGTTCCCGGCGCTGCTGCTGGTGCTCGCCGAGGGGCTGCGCCGCGGGCTGCGGTTCGCCTGGCGGATCACCGTCGTCACCGAACTGCTGTGGGTGGCGCTGCTGGTGTGGCTGTACAACGACTCCGGGCCGGACGCCGGGGACGTGATCCAGTACTTCGTCGAGGCACTGCTGCTGCCGCTGCTGACCACGGCCCTGCTGCTCGCCACCCGCCAGCGGTTCCGGCTGCGGCTGGCGGGCCGGGCGGTCCGTCGGCTGGCGGTCGTCCTGGGCGGCGCCGCGCTCGCGGCCGCCGCGGCGTACACGGTCCTCGGGGTGCTGGTCGCCGGCCAGTTCGAGCCGGGGGCCACGTTCCGCGGGCTGGTGCACGGGCTGCCCGCGCAGTTCCTGCCGCCCGCCTACAACGACCTGCTGCCGGACTACCCGATCGCGGTCGGCCCGGTGGCGCGGTTCCTGGAGACGTACTGCGGGCTGGTGTTCTGGGCGGTCGCGCTGACCGCGCTGCTGCTGGCCTTCCGCCGGCCGGTGGTCCACACGGACGCCGCGGCCGCGGAGCGGGCCCGCGCACTGCTGACCGCGCACGGCGGCGGGACGCTGTCCTTCATCACCACGTGGGACGGCAATCACTACTGGTTCGACGAGGAGGGCCGGGCGGCCGTCGCCTACCGGGTGCTCAACACGGTGGCGCTGACCACCGGGGACCCGTTCGGCGAGCCCGCGGCCCGCGCCGGGGCGGTGGCCGGCTTCGCGCGCTACTGCGACGCGCGCGGCTGGACCCCGTGCTTCTACAGCGTCTCCCGGGACACCAGGGCCGCCGCCGAGCAGCTCGGCTGGCGCTCGGTGCAGGTCGCCGAGGACACCGTGGTCGCGCTGCCCGAGCTGGCCTTCACCGGCCGCAAGTGGCAGGACATCCGCACGGCCCTCAACAAGGCGGGCAAGCAGGGCATCACCGCCGAGTGGTGGGCCTACCACGAGGCGCCGCTCGCGCTGAAGGACCAGATCCGCTCGATCTCGGAGGAGTGGGTCTCCGAGAAGGGCCTGCCCGAGATGGGCTTCACGCTCGGCGGTCTGGAGGAGCTGGACGACCCGGACGTCCGGGTGCTGGTGGCGGTGGACGAGCAGGGCGTCGTGCACGGGCTGACCAGCTGGATGCCGGTGTACGAGGACGGCGTGCCGGTCGGCTGGACGCTGGACTTCATGCGCCGGCGCTCGGACGGCTTCCGCGGCGTGAACGAGTTCCTGATCGCCTCGGCCGCGCTCGGCTTCAAGGAGGAGGGCGCGCGCTTCCTGTCGCTGTCCGGCGCGCCGCTGGCCCGCTCGGGGCAGGACGAGCCCACCGGGCTGCAGCGGATGCTGGACTGGATGGGCCGGGTGCTGGAGCCGGTGTACGGGTTCCGCTCGCTGCTCGCGTTCAAGTCCAAGTTCCAGCCGGAGTACCGGCCGATGTTCATGGCCTACCCCGACCCGGCCGGGCTGCCCAGCATCACCCGGGCGATCGGCAAGGCCTACCTGCCGCACCTGACGGCGGCGCAGGGGGTCCGGCTGATGCGCCGGCTGTCGGGCTGACCGGGAGCGGTGCGGGCGGTCGCCGGCCGCGGGCGCGGGGGCGCTCGCGGACGCCGGTCCGCCGGTCAGCCGAGCAGCTCGGCGAGTGCGCGGTCGGCGTCCAGGTGCAGGTGCTCCTCGCCCTCCGGGACGAGCAGCCGGCTGCGCCACAGGAAGCGGCGCAGGTCGGCGGTGTCGAACCGGAGCAGCGCGGTGCCCTCCGGGGCCCGCAGCTCGACCATGGTGCGGCGTCCGGCGGCGGGGCGGACGTGGACGTCGCCGAGCCCGGCGGGCAGCTCCAGGCCCGCCGAGAGCAGGTGGCGGGCGAACACCCAGACGATGTCGTCGGCGGCCTCCGCGCCGTCGCGGGGGCCGTCGGCGGGCTCGTCGAGGGAGAACTCCGCGGGGAAGCCCATCCGGACGGCGAGCGGGTCCTCCGGGCGGTAGGCGAGGGTGACCCGCAGGCGGACCGAGCGGTGGAGGGTGAGGAGCAGGCGGGCCTGGACGGTCTCTTCGACGGCACTGTGGTGCACGGCAGGGTCCTTTCGGGGGTCGGGCGGGGCCTCGGTGGGGCGGCCCCACACCGGTGAGAGCGGGGGGACGGCTTCCGCTTACGTGGTTCAGGGGGTTTTTCGGTGTGACCTGCGTCACGTCGATTTCCGGCCGTCCGCCGGCCGCGGGGCTCCCGGGCGGAGCCGGGTCGGAGCGCTGGAACGGTGCCGGGGCCGGTAGGCTGGGCGGGTTGTCCGATCGCCGCCCGACTGCGGGAGGAGGCCGCAAAACCGCCTCTGACCTGCGATGATCCCCTTCGGAGCCCGTGAGTACCGCCGCCGCCTCCTCGATGCCGCTCTTCTCCGACGTGTCGGAGCCGGACGCTCCCGTCCGGACCGCCGGCCATGCCGCACCCGCCTCCTCGCACCACCTCTCGCCGGCCTTCCCCGGCCGTGCCCCCTGGGGTACGGCGGGCAAGCTGCGTGCCTGGCAGCAGGGGGCGCTGGACAAGTACATCGAGACGCAGCCGCGCGATTTCCTCGCGGTCGCCACCCCGGGCGCGGGGAAGACCACCTTCGCGCTCACCCTCGCCTCGTACCTGCTGCACAACCACCTCGTGCAGCAGGTGACCGTCGTCGCGCCGACCGAGCACCTGAAGAAGCAGTGGGCCGAGGCCGCCGCGCGCATAGGCATCAGGCTGGACCCGGCGTACTCGTCCGGGCCGCTCTCCCGGGACTACCACGGCATCGTGGTCACCTACGCGGGCGTGGGGGTGAACCCGATGCTGCACCGCAACCGGACCGAGGCCCGCAAGACCCTCGTGATCATGGACGAGATCCACCACGCCGGTGACTCGAAGTCCTGGGGCGAGGCCTGTTTCGAGGCCTTCGAGCCGGCCGCCCGGCGGCTCGCGCTGACCGGTACGCCGTTCCGCTCGGACACCAACCCGATCCCGTTCGTCCAGTACGAGGCGGGCGGCGACGGCATCCGCAAGTCCGTCGCCGACTACACCTACGGCTACGGGCACGCGCTCGCCGACCACGTCGTGCGCCCGGTGATCTTCCTCAGCTACAGCGGCAACATGCGCTGGCGCACCAAGTCCGGCGACGAGCTGGAGGCCCGGCTCGGCGAGCCGATGACCAAGGACCTGATCGCCCAGGCCTGGCGCACCGCGCTGGCCCCGCAGGGCGAGTGGATCCCGTCCGTCCTCCAGGCCGCCGACCGGCGGCTGACCGAGGTCCGCAAGGCCATCCCGGACGCCGGCGGGCTCGTCATCGCCACCGACCAGACCGTGGCCCGCGCCTACGCCAAGATCCTGCGCGAGATCAGCGGCGAGAAGGTCACCCTGGTGCTGTCGGACGAGGCCGAGGCGTCCAAGCGCATCTCCGACTTCTCGGCGGGCACCTCCCGCTGGATGGTCGCGGTCCGCATGGTGTCCGAGGGCGTCGACGTGCCCCGGCTGGCCGTCGGGGTGTACGCGACCTCGATCTCCACCCCGCTGTTCTTCGCCCAGGCCGTGGGCCGCTTCGTGCGCGCCCGCAAGCGCGGCGAGACGGCCTCGGTCTTCCTGCCGACCATCCCGATGCTGCTGGGCTTCGCCAACGAGATGGAGCTCCAGCGGGACCACGTGCTGGACCGCCCCAAGAAGGAGGGCGAGGGCCTGTTCGACGAGGAGGACCGGCTGCTCGCCGAGGCCGAGCGGGCCAACGACGGCCCGGACGGCGCCGGCGGCGACGAGTTCTCCTACGAGGCGATCGGCTCCGACGCGGTCTTCGACCGGGTGCTGTACAACGCCATGGAGTTCGGCATGCAGGCCCACCCGGGGAGCGAGGAGGAGGAGGACTACCTCGGCATCCCGGGCCTGCTGGAGCCGGACCAGGTGCAGATGCTGCTCCAGAAGCGCCAGCACCGCCAGATCCAGCGCAGCAAGACCAAGCCCGCCGAGGAGGCCGACCTGCTGGAGCTGCCGGCCGAGCAGCGGCCGGTCGTCACCCACCAGGAACTGCGCGAGCTGCGCAAGGAGTTGAACGCCCTGGTGGCGGCCTGGCACCACCGCACCAGCCAGCCGCACGGCACGATCCACAACGAGCTGCGCCGCGAGTGCGGCGGCCCGCTGACCGCCCAGGCGACGGCGAATCAGCTGAAGGCGCGGATCGCCCGAATCCGGGAATGGGCGAAGTAACGGTACGTCAGTGGATTCCTCCCGTTCGGTAAGGGGAGAATCCGGAGCGCGGTAACGCGTTATGACATTCCGGTATAGCTGGTGGAATTGTCGGGGCGATCGGTGTGATCATCCGATAGTGTTCCGCGTGCCGCGCTGCCACCGGACCCGTCCGTGCTGCGCGCCGACCCGACCGGGCCGGCCGTCAGCGACGGTGGAACGGCGGGCACCTCACCACCCGGCAGGCGACGGATCTCGCGGTCGGGCCAGTCAGACCAAGGAGCACAGCGAACGTGTCGTACCCCCCTCAGCCCGGCCAGCCGTACCCGGGCCAGCCGTACCCCGGTCAGCCGTACCCGGGCCAGCCGGAGTACTCGGACAAGTCGAAGATCGTCGCGGGCATCCTGCAGCTCTTCCTCGGCGGGTTCGGCATCGGCCGCTTCTACACCGGTCACATCGGCATGGGCATCGCCCAGCTCCTGACCTGCGGTGGTTTCGGCTTCTGGGCCCTGATCGACGGCATCATGTTCCTGGTCAGCAACGACCGCACGGACGCCCAGGGCCGTCTGCTGCGCGGCTGACCTTGAGCACGCCACGCACGGCACGCCGCCCCGGCTCCGGCCGGGGCGGCTTCGCCGTGCCCGCGCGCCTGCGCACCGCGGGCCCGCCGCTGGCCGTGCTCCTCGGCGGCCTGGCCGGCTCGGCCTACCTGTGGTCGCGCGACCCCCACCTGCCCGGGCAGGCGCTGCCGTTCTGCCCCTGGCGCCGGATCACCGGCCTGCAGTGCCCCGGCTGCGGCGGCACCCGGATGACCTACGACCTCCTGCACGGCGACCTCGCGGCCGCGTTCCACGACAACGCGATGCTGCTGATCTCCCTCCCGCTGGTCGCCCTGATGTACGTGACCTGGCTGCGCGAGGGACTGGCCGGCCGCAGCTGGCGGCCGCCGCTCGGGCGGCGCGGCACGGCGGCGGTGCTCGGCACCGCGGTGGCCTGGACGGTGCTGCGCAACCTCTGGTGAGCGGCCCCGCGCCCGCGGCGGAAACGGCTCCCGCGGCCCGGCCCCCCGAGGCCCCCGACACTCCGAAGTGTCCGGACTTCGGACTGTGCTCGAACTAGAGGTCGGGTGGGGCGGTCGATATGCGGCCTTCTGCCCCGATTCGTTCCGGGTGCCGCAATCGATCACGACCGAATTTTGGACAACCACTTCCGTCGCGACATTTCCTTCACTACCTTTCCCACACGCTCTTCCGCCGGGTCACCCCCGAGAGACGGGCGCCGCAGGGCTCGCACGGGCGTCATGGATTCGCACCGCGATTCGCACTGCGCGACCCGAGCGCGGCCACCCCCCCATCTGCGCGCGAAACCCCGCCCCGGGCCGGCCCCCACCGGTCCGTGAGCCGCCGCGGAAAGGAATGCCCGTCGTGACAGCCGAGACCTCCCAGACCCTGGACCGTGGCGTCCGGGTGCTCAAGCTCCTCGCCGACTCCGAGCGCGGCCTCACCGTCACCGAACTGGCCGCCCGGCTGGCCGTCAACCGGACCGTCGTCTACCGGCTGCTGGCCACCCTCGAACAGCACGGACTCGTCCGCCGCGACATCGGCGGCCGGGCCCGGGTCGGCCTCGGCGTGCTGCGCCTGGCCCACCGGGTGCACCCGCTGCTGCGCGAGGCCGCCCTGCCGGCCCTGCGCAGCCTGGCCGAGGACCTCGGCGCCACCGCCCACCTCACCCTGGTGGACGGCAACGAGGCGCTCGCGGTCGCCGTCGTCGAACCGAGCTGGACGGACTTCCACGTCGCCTACCGCACCGGCCTGCGCCATCCGCTCACCGAGAGCGCCGCGGGCCGGGCGATCCTGGAGGCGCGCACCTTCCCCCACCAGCGGCGGCCCGAGCAGGGCTTCGTCATCACCCGTGCGGAGGAGCAGTCCGGGGCGTGCGGCGCCGCCGCCGCGCTGCTCGGGCTGAGCGGCGTCGAGGGCAGCGTCGGCGTGGTGATGCTGAACGGGCTGGTGCCCGAGCGGGTCGGGCCCCGGGTCGTCGAGGCCGCCACCGAGGTCGCCGACGCCCTGCGGTAGTGCCCGGGCGGGACGTCCGGTGTGTTTGGATTCCTCCTGTGTCCGACTCCAAGCTGACCAAGGCCCTGACCGCCCCGCGCACCCGTGCGCTCACGCTCTGCGGGGTGCTGGTCGCCGCGCTGTTCGGGGTGGCCGGGTTCGTCCCGCTGCCGTACACGCTGACCTGGCCCGGCGTGACCGCGGACACCCTCGGCAGCTACCACGACAAGCCCGTGCTCACCATCACCGGGGCGCCGCTGCGCACCACCGGCGGCGAGCTGCGGATGGTCACCATCTCGGCCACCAACCCGGGGGAGCGGACCACCCTCTGGCGCTCCCTGGAGGCCTGGGTCGACCCGAACGAGGCGGTGCGCCCGACCGAGTCGGTGTACCCGCAGAGCAACCCGGCCAAGGCCGAGCAGGAGACGGCGCAGCAGATGACCGAGTCGCAGGACAGCGCGACCACGGCCGCGCTCGCCTACCTGCACCTGTCGCCGGACCAGGTCAAGGTGAAGGTCGACCTCGGCGACGTGGGCGGCCCGAGCGCCGGCCAGATGCTGGCGCTCGGGATCATCGACAAGCTGGCCGGCGACGGCAAGGGCGGCGACCTCACCGGCGGGCTGACCATCGCGGGCACCGGCACCATCGACGACCAGGGCAACGTCGGGGCGGTGGGCGGCGTGCCGCTGAAGACGCAGGCGGCCGCGCGGGACGGTGCGACGGTGTTCCTGCTGCCCAAGGACGAGTGCACGGACGCCGGCGTGAACAAGCCCGCGCAGTTGCGGCTGGTGCCGGTCGGCACGCTCGCCGAGGCGGTCTCGGCGCTGGACGCGCTCAAGAGCGGCGGCAGCGTTCCGTCCTGCTGAGCGCCGACCGGGTTCCGGCTATTCGGCGGCGGCCTGGTCCACCAGCGGCAGGATGCGGTAGGGGACCGGGTTCTCCAGGGCGATCGCCGTCGAGGAGCGGACGATCCCGTCGAAGCCCACCACGCGGTCGATCACCCGCTGGAGGTCGGCGTTGGAGCGGGCCACGATCCGCACCATCATGTCCCCGGCCCCGGTGATCGTGTGCAGTTCCAGCACCTCGGGCACGCTCGCCAGGTGGGCCCGGACGTCCGCGCCCTGGCCCTGGGAGATCTCCAGGGTCGCGAAGGCCGTCACCGGGTAGCCCAGCGCGGCCGGGTCCACCTCGGGGCCGAAGCCGCCGATCACGCCCTTGGCCTGGAGCCGGTCCAGCCGGGCCTGCACGGTGCCGCGGGCCACCTGGAGGCGGCGCGAGCACTCCAGCACGCCGATCCGGGGCTCCTCGGCGAGCAGGCGGATCAGCCGGCCGTCCAGCGCGTCGATCGCGTCGTTCGTGCCGCCGGCCGGGCCGGTGGCGGTGGCGGACGCGGTGGCGGAAGGGCCCTGCGGGGTGGGGGAGTTGGGCGAGCCGGGCGAGCTCGGGGAGTGGTCGGGGGGCATCGCGGCTCCGTCCTCCGGTGGGCATTCTGTACAGCGGTGCGGCCGATTCTCCCGCCCCGGCGCACAGCTTGACCAGGATGAAACGGAACAGTTGCGCGCAGGTCGGCCCGGCGCCACCCTCCAGCCACGAACCCGTGCCGCCGGGCCCCACACCGGCGGGCGGGGGACCGTCGTGGTCCCGTACGCCCACCGGGAGGACGTCATGACCGACACCGCAGCCGGACCCCTCCGGCGGCCGAGGCCCTCCGGGAGACCGGTCGGGCTCGCGGCCCGGGGCGAGGAGCCCGACCTCGTCCCGATGGGCCGCGCCGACGCGGTGGTCTTCGCGGTCGGCGACGCCGAGCGGGCCGCCCGGCGCTACACGGAGGCGCTCGGCCTGCGCTGCACCGCCTACGCGGGGCCGGAGACCGGCGAACCGGAGACCGTCTCCTACGTGCTGGACGCGCCCGGCACCCGGTTCGTGATCACCTCGCTGGTGCAGGTGATCGGCCCGCGCGGGCGGGAGCTGGCCCGGCACCTGGCCCGCCACGGGGACGGCGTGCTGGACCTCGCGGTGGCCGTGCCGGACGTGTACTACGCGTACGACTACGCGGTGGACCGGGGAGCGGTCTCGCTCGCCGAGCCGTACGTCGTGCGGGACCGGCACGGCACGGTGGCGCTCGCCGCGATCGGGATGCCCGGCGGGACCCGGCACACGCTGGTGGACCGCTCGCGCTACGCCGGGCCGTACCTGCCGGGGTACGTGCCGTTCCGGGGCTGGTGAGCCCGGGGGCCCGGCCGGCGGGGCGTCAGCGGACCGCCGTCTCGACGATCGGCGGGTGGCCGTTCCAGTAGACGAACACCGAGTTGGCCTGGTTGTCCTTGGTGAAGTCCACCCGCATCCACTGGTCGCCGTTCCACACCTGCATCTGCCAGCCCGGGTCCGGGGTGGCCGAGACGAGCGAGGCCCGGTCCGGGCGGATGTCCAGGGCGACCCGGCCGCCGGGCACCGGGTAGCTCTTCACCGAGGACGTCGCCGTGGTGGCCGCGGGCACCGGGCGGCGCGAGGCCGGCGGGGCGGCGGCCGTGGAGGCCGGCGCGCGGGAGGCCGAGGCGGACGGGGAGACGGGCTGGGCGGACACGTCGGGCTGCGGCGCGGACCGCTCCTCGCCCGGGCTCGCGGTCGGCGTGCGCGGGCCGCCGCCGGTGGCCGGGGAGGGCAGCGGCAGGGCCTTGGGCTGCTCGAACGCGTCGCCGGTCAGCACGGCGTGCACGCCGAACCAGGACAGCGCCACCGCCGCCCCGGTGGCCGCCGCCCAGGCGCCGAGTTGTACCAGTCCGTTCCGCATCGTGCGGACATCCTGCCGTACTCCGTGCCCGGGCGGACCGGCACCCCCGTTAATAGGAAGGGGAGTTGCACAATGTCCGGGCCGCGCCCCCGCCGCCCCCCGACCGACCCCCGAGGTACAGACCAGTGACCGCCCATGGCGTACCGTGCAGGGCCATGGCAACAGTGCTCGTGGTCGAGGACGACCCCTTCGTACGTTCCGCGCTCATCCGGCACCTGACCGACACCGGTCACGCCGTCCGCAGCGTGGGCACGGCCCTGGAGGCGCTGCGGGAGGTCGCCCAGGTCGGCTGCGACCTGGTGATCCTCGACCTGGGGCTGCCCGACCTGGACGGCAGCGAGGCGCTCAAGATGATCAGAGGGCTGACCAACGTACCGGTGATCATCTCCACCGCCCGGGACGACGAGGCCGAGATCGTCCGGCTGCTCAACGACGGCGCCGACGACTACTTGGTGAAACCTTTCTCCGGAGAGCACCTGAGCGCCCGGATGGCCGCCGTGCTGCGCCGCATCGGCGGCGGAGCCGCCCCCGTCGCCCAGGTGCTGCGGGTCGGCGGGCTGGCCATCGACCTCCAGCGCCGCGAGGCCGTCCTGGACGGGCGGCTGCTCGACCTGACCCGCCGCGAGTTCGACCTGCTGGCCTTCCTCGCGGCCCGCCCCGGCGTCGTGGTGCCGCGCAAGGAGATCCTCGCCGAGGTCTGGCAGCAGACCTACGGCGGCGACCAGACCATCGACGTCCACCTCTCCTGGCTGCGCCGCAAGCTCGGCGAGACCGCCTCCAGCCCCCGCTACCTGCACACCGTCCGCGGCGTCGGGGTGCGGCTGGAGGCCGCCGGGGACCAGGGGGAGCACCGGACATGAGGCGCCCGGACACCGGGCGGTTCGGGCTCTCGCTGCGCTGGGCGCTGATCAAGGCGGCCGTCGCCGGGACCACCATGGTCGCGCTGGCCTTCCTCATCCCGCTCGGCCTGATGGTCCAGCAGACCGCCCGGGACCGCGCCTTCACCGCGGCCGAGCGGCAGGCCGCGGCGCTCGGCCCGGCCCTCGCCATCACCACCGACCAGGACGCCATCGACCGCGCCCTGGCCAGCACCGACGCCGGCGCCCAGAACCGGATGGCCGTCCACCTGCCCGCCAGGGTGCCGCCCGCCGTCGCGCCCGGCGACGGCGGCCCCGGCGGACCGACCATCGGTCAGGCCCGGGCCGCCGCGGCCGACGTCTCCACCGCGAGCGGACAGGGCCGCTCCTTCACGGTCGGGGTGCCCGGCGGCTACGCGCTCCTCCAGCCGGTCGCGGTCGACACCGGCCGGACGGCCGTCGTCGAGGTGTTCGTCGCCGACGGCGACCTCACCCGCGGCGTCACCACCGCCTGGCTGGTCCTCTCCGCGGTCGCGCTCGGCCTGGTCGCCATCTCGGTGCTGGTCGCCGACCGGATGGGCACCCGGATCGTCGCCTCGGCCCGCCGGCTCGCCTCCGCCGCCCGCTCGCTGGGCGCGGGCGACCTCGCCGTCCGGGTGCCGGTCGACGGCCGGGTGGCGGCCGGCAGTCCCGAAGAACTGCGGGAGGCCGGCCACGCGTTCAACACGATGGCCGACCGGGTGGTCCAACTCCTCGCCGCCGAACGGGAACTGGCCGCCGACCTGTCGCACCGGCTGCGCACCCCGCTCACCGTCCTGCGGCTCAACGCCGCCTCCCTCGGCGAGGGCGACGCCGCCGACGCCACCCGGCACGCCGTCGCCCAGCTGGAGCGCGAGGTCGACCAGATCATCCGCTCGGCCCGCCGCTCGCCCGGGGACGCGCCCGTCGTCGCCGTCGGCTGCGACGTCACCGAGGTGCTCCGCGAGCGGGTCGGCTTCTGGTCCGCGCTCGCCGAGGACGAGGGCCGCCGCTGGCAGCTCGCCGGGGCCGACCGGCCCCTGCCGGTGCCGGTGCAGCGCGGCGACCTGGCCGCGGTGGTGGACGCGCTGCTCGGCAACGTGTTCCGGCACACGGCGGTCGGCACCGCGTTCTCGGTGGACGTCCTCGCGACGGACGGCTCGGTCATCGTGCTGGTCGGCGACGCGGGCCCGGGCTTCAGCGACCCGGCCGCCGCCCTCAAGCGCGGCGAGGGCCACGGCGGCGAGGGCTCGACCGGCCTCGGGCTGGACATCGTCCGCAAGCTCGCCGAGTCCACCGGCGGCGACCTCGCCCTCGGCCGCTCCGCCGTGCTCGGCGGCGCCGAGCTCCGCCTGCGCCTGCGGACCCGCCCGGAGGTCGCCTCCCCGCGCACCGGGCGGCGCCGCAGCCGTGCCGCGCTGTTCCAGAAGTAGTCGTTCGTGCAAGGGAGTTCACGGGATGGGCTGGTACGTCGAGGCGTTCGAACGGGACGGCGACGCGCTGCTCGCCGAGTACCCGCTGCCCGGATTCACCGAGGCCGACGCCGTCCGGGTGGTGGGCGACCACCCGGACATGACGGCGTGCTTCCCGCTGGACGCCGGGCAGCTCGCCGCGCCGGCCGGCCGGATCGGCACCGCGCCGGATCCCGAGGCCGCCGCCTACTTCCTGAGCGTGTTCGCCGACCGACGCTCCGGACGTCTTCCTTAACGGCCCCCTAAGGGAGTTCTACCCCTCGCTCAGCAGGCCCGTTCCGGCCCTCCGGCGCCGCTAGCGTCGGTCCCGCCGGTCACCCGACCGAGCCGGGACAGCCGTCCGGACACCGCTATGCACCCGCGTCCGGCCGGCGGTCTCCCGTAGGCACCCGCGGAGGTAGCGCGCCCATGACGATCCAGCCCGACCGCCGTTCCGGCCACCGCAGGCGCAGCCGCAGGGGCGCCGTCATCGGGGCCTCGGCGGTGGCCGCCGCACTGGTCGCGGGCGGTGCCGTCGTCCTCGCCACCTCGGCGAGCGCCGCCTCGCTCGGCGCGGTCTACAGCCGGACCAGCACCTGGGACTCCGGCTACACCGGCCAGTACCTGGTGACCAACCCGGACGCCGCGGCGATCGACGACTGGACGCTCACCTTCGACCTCCCGGCCGGGGCGAGGATCGACTCGCTCTGGAACGCGACCTTCACCGCCGACGGGCAGCACGTCACCGTCCGGCCGGAGTCGTGGGACAAGCGGCTGGAGCCCGGCAAGAGCGTCGTGGTCGGCTTCGTCGCCCAGGGCGCCGGCGCGGCGCAGGGCGAGCCGGCCAACTGTCTGATCAACCACACGTCCTGCAAGGGCGGCGACGGCAGCGTGCCGACCCCCTCGGGCCGTCCGACCGCGACGGCCACCCCCACGGCGACGGCGACCCCCACCGCCACCGCGACCGCGACCGCGACCGCGACCGCGACCGCCAAGCCCAGCCCGACCGCGACGGCGACCACGAAGCCGACCACCCCGGCCCCCACCCCCACGGCGACCGGTGTGCCCGTGCCCCCGCCCGCCGCCGGGGCCGGCTTCGCCCCGTACGTCGACACCTCGCTCTACCCGCCGTACGACCTGGTCGCCACCGCCAAGGCCACCGGCGTGAAGAACTTCAACCTCGCGTTCGTCGTGTCCGGCGGCGGCTGCACCCCCAAGTGGGGCGGCGTCAGCGATCTCTCCACCGACGCCGTGGCCGCCCAGATCGGCGCGCTGCGGGCGGCCGGCGGTGACGTCCGGGCGTCCTTCGGCGGCGCCAACGGCACCGAGCTCGCCGCCGCGTGCTCCTCCGTCGCCGACCTGGCCGCCGCCTACCAGAAGGTCGTCGACGCGTACGGCCTCACCCGGCTCGACTTCGACGTCGAGGGCGGCGCGATCGCCGACGCCGCCGCCAACGGCCGGCGCGCCCAGGCCATCGCCCAGCTCCAGCGGACCGCCGCCGCCAAGAGCCGGCCCCTGGACGTCTCCTTCACCCTGCCCGCGCTGCCCTCCGGCCTGACCCAGGACGGCGTCGAGCTGGTCGCCGGCGCCAAGGCCGCCGGCGTCGCGATCGGTGCCGTCAACATCATGGCGATGGACTTCGGCGACGGCGTCGCCCCGAACCCGCAGGGCCGGATGGGCACGTACGCGATCGCCGCGGCCACCGCGACCCAGGCCCAGGTGAAGAGCGTGCTCGGGCTGGACGACGCGGCCGCCTGGCGCAAGGTCGCCGTCACCCCGATGATCGGCGTCAACGACGTCGCCAGCGAGGTGTTCACCGTCGCCGACGCCAAGCAGCTCGCCGACTTCGCCGCCGGCAAGCACCTGGCCTGGCTGGCGATGTGGTCCGGCACCCGGGACAAGGCCTGCGACGGCGGTGCGAAGGCCTACGCCGACGCGAGCTGCAGCAGCATCGTCCAGCAGCCGCTGGACTTCACCCGGGCCTTCGGCGCCTACACCGGCTGACCTCGGGCCGGACCCGCTTCCCCTCCCCGCGCCCGGGCCGGGCGTGCTCCGATCCGCGACGGAGCACGCCCGGCCCGGGCCTTTCGTCACCCTGCGTGATCGTCCGTGGCCGGGCCCGCCCGGCGGCCATCCGGTATCGTCGCTGGTTGGCCGAGCGGTGGACGGAGTGGACAGTGACAGCGGTGCAAGACGAGCGCAGCCCGGTGCGGACCGCACCCGACCCCTCGCCCGGCCCCCTGTCGGAACGGCTGAAGCACGCGTTCGGCGCACCCGTCCGCTCCCTGCGCGAGGCCCCCCGCCGGCCGCTGCTGGCCGTCTCGGCCGTGGCGTTGCTCTCCCTGGTCGTGTACGCCGTGGTCCGCCACTTCGTGCACACCTCGATGGTCGACATGATCGTCTACCGGGCCGAGGGCGCCGCCGTCGCCAACGGCACCGACCTGTACGCACTGCGCGTCACCGAGTGGAACCTCCCCGCGACCTACCCCCCGTTCGCGGCCATGCTGTTCGTCCCCACGACCTGGTTCCCGGTGCCGTTCCTGCGGGTGGCGATCACTCTCGGCAACCTCGGGCTGCTGGCGCTGCTCACCCACCTGTCGTTCAAGCTGGTCGGCTGGCCGCGCAGGGAACTGCGGCCGCTCGGCGTGATCCTGGTGACCGGCTGCGGCGTCTGGCTCGAACCGGTGTTCACCACGCTCCGCTACGGCCAGATCAACCTCGCGCTCGCCTGCCTGATCCTCTGGGACCTCACCCGCCCGGACGCCCGGCGCAGCAAGGGCGTGGCGATCGGCATCGCGGCCGGCCTCAAGCTCACCCCCGGCCTGTTCGCCGTCTACCTGCTGCTCACCGGCCGGATCCGGGCCGCCTTCGTGGCCGGCCTCACCTTCCTCGGCACCTTCCTGATCGGCGCGGTCGCCCTGCCCGACGCCACCTGGGGCTTCTGGACCAAGTACCTCTACGACTCGTCCCGGGTCGGCAAGACCGAGATCGTCGACAACCAGTCGCTGCGCGGCGCCTTCGCCCGCCTCCTGCACGCCGCCGACCCCGGCACGCTCGCCACCCTCGGGGCCGGCGCGGCCGCCGTCGCCGGGCTCTTCGTCGCGGCCTGGGCCGCCCGCAGCTCCCGCTGGCTGCCGCGCGCCGAGGCCTGGGGCGTGTGCTGCGCCGCCGTCACCGCCGTGCTGATCTCCCCGATCAGCTGGACCCACCACTGGGTGTGGTGCGTGCCGGTGCTCGTCCTGCTCGCCGCCGAGGCCTCCGTCGAGCACGCCCGCCCGGCGGCCGTCCGCAGGGTCCGCTGGCGGGCCGCGTTCTGGGCCACGCTCCTCGCGTTCTTCTCCTTCGCGATGTGGGCCGCCAAGCCGCAGGGGCCGGCCGTCCTGCACATGGGGCCGCTGCGCCAGCTGCCCACCTCCGTCTACCCGTGGGTCGGGCTCTGCTTCCTGCTCGCCGCCGCCATCCGGATACGGGCCCGGCGGCGGGCCGGCGGCGCACCGGTGGTCCGGCTGCCCGGGCAGCGCGACGGCGGACCCGGCGCCGCGCGCGAGCGTCAGCAGGCCCCCGCGGCCCGCTGAGCCGCGCCGGGCCCGGCCCGGCGTCGGGTCGGGTGCGGGCCGGTGGTGGGCCGGGTGCCGCTGCGGCCGGTCCCCGTCCGGCCGGGTGCCCCCGTCGGGGCGGATCCTCACGCGAGCAGCTCGGCGAGCGAGCCGTCCATGTCCAGCGCGGCCAGCTCGCTGCCCGGGGGGACGAGCCGGTGCGCCCGCTCCAGCCAGGCCGCGACGACCGGCAGCGGCGCCTCCAGCAGCGCGTCCCCGGCGGGGGAGCTCAGCGCCAGGCACAGCACGCTGCGCCGGCCCGAGCGGGTGGGCCAGATCCGCACGTCGCCCTGGCCGCACGGGCGGAACGTGCCCTCGACCAGCAGCTCGCGGGCGAACACCCAGGTCACCGGGGAGCCGGAGTCCAGGTGGAAGGTGATGTAGACCGCGTACGGGTCGTGGCTGCCGTACGACAGGCGGGCCTGGACGGGGACGCTGTGTTCGGGGGAGAGCACCAGGTTGAGCTCCAGCTCGTGCTCGACCACGCTGACGGGGCGATCCATGATCGTCTTCCTCTCTGCCTTCGGTTCGTGCCCGGTTTCGGGCCCTGTGACCTTTGAGAGAGCGGTCCGCACCGGCTCTTACTCGTGTTTCCGGAATTTCTTCGGGAAGTTCGACCCGGGGTTGTGAGCGGATGGGGCGAGGGCGCGCGACCGCATTCGCGCGCCAGGGGGCGGCGCGGCCGGATCCCATACCCCGGGCGGGCTCCCGGTGTCCGGTGATTCGCCAACTTCCCGTCACCGGTCCGCCGAGGTACTACCCTTTGTGACTGCCCGGCGACTGTCCGCCCTTCCGGTGATGCCCCCGCACGCACCGACCGCGTAGCCGCCCGCCGCGCCCCGGGCCGCCCGCGGGCCCGCCGGGCGGGCGTGCCGCGGTGGCGCCGCCGGGACCTGCCAGGAAAGAAGACCCTGCATGACGGACCAGTCCTTCGCCGGCGGCGCGGACACGGCGGTCGGGCCCGAGCCGGGCTACTACCCCGACCCCTCGATCCCGGGCTTCGTCCGGTACTGGGGCGGCTCCGCCTGGGTGCCGGGCACCAGCCGGCCCGCCCCGGCGGAGGGCGAGGTGCTGGAGCCGCCGCGTTTCGCGGCCCGGCGGCCGGGGGCGGGTGCCGGTGCCCTGGCAGGGGTGCGGCCGGTGCCGCCGCCCGCGCCCGCCCGGGAACCGGAGCCCGCCGCGTCGGACGGCGGGGGCGGCGCCGGGGAGCGCGCCTCCGGGGACACCGGGCCGGTGTACCTGGACCAGACGGAGGGCGGGGCGTCGTTCGTCGTGGGGCCGCGGATGGAACCGGTCGTGGAGCCGGCAGTGGAGCCGGTTGTGCAACCGGTCGGCGGGCCGGTGTTCCGGACGGGCGGGGAGGAGGCCGGTGGCCCTGGTGCTTCCGGTGTCTCCGGTGAGCCGTCGATGGCGGTGGACGCGTCCGGGTGGCAGGTCGATCCTCGGGCGCAGCGGGGGCTGATGGAGACGGGCGGGGCGCCGCGCTGGGTCTCGTGGGGGGTGCTTCCGGAGGCGCCCGGGGAAGAAGAGGGGCGCGCGGGCGAGGGGCGCACTCCGGTTGATGAGGCGGCGGCGGTCGGCGCCGATCCGGTGGCGGTCGGCGCGGCCGGCGGCCCTGCGGCGGTGCTCGTCGCGGGCGTTCCGGCTGCGCCGACTGCCACGACTTCCACGACTGCTCCGGCTTCTCCGGCCTTTCCGGGGTCCTCGGCTTCTCCGGCTTCTTCGGATTCTCTGGCTTCTCCGGCTTCTCCGGTGGCGGTGCGGGCGCCGGAGCGGGCGACGGTCGCAGAGCCGGTTCTCGCCGTACCCGCCGCCGCTTCGGAAGAGCCCGGCAAGGCTGCGGAAGCGGGGGCGGCCCAGGCCCCGGCCCCGGCGCCGACCCCCGCCGCCCGTCCGCAGCGGCAGGCCGCCAAGCGCCGCCGCCCCGCCCCCGCCCCGCCCGCCGGGCTCGGACGGCGTCTCGTCGCGCGCGCCGTCGACACCGCCGTCCTCGCGGTCGTCGCCACCGCGGCCGGGATCCCGCTCGGCAACTCCGTGTCCGACCACATCCAGCAGAAGCTCGACCAGGCCCGGTTGGCCAGCGCCCTCAGCCGCCACGAGGTCCAGGTGTGGCTCGTGGACGACGTCGTGGTCGGCAAGATCGCCGTCCTGCTCGGCATCCTGCTCTTCGTCAGCCTGCTCTACGAGGTGCTGCCGACCGCCCGCACCGGCCAGACCTTCGGCAAGCGGCTCACCGGGATCCGGGTGGCCGACGCGGCCGCCTCCCCGAGCGCCGCCGTCCGCACCCGGCTGAGCCTCGGCCGGTCACTGCTGCGGTGGGTCGTCAGACAGCTCTCCCTCCTCGTCCCCGTCGCCCTGCTCTGGCCGCTGCTCGACCGCTCGGCCCGGCGCGGCTGGCACGACCGGGCGGCGCGCACCCGGGTCGTCCGCGACTGAGCGGCGGAGTTCGGCCGCTCCCTGCCCTCACCGCGTTCACCGCCCTCACTGCCCTCACCGCCCTCACCGTGCAAAACGGACTGAATATCCCAAACCCTGAGAATGTGTGATGTTCTACTCGGGGCATGAGTACCCACGACCCCTCAGGCCCTCAGCCGGAGGGGGGCGGCAAGCCCTCCTTCGACAAGCAGTCCCCGCAGCCGGGCGGCGGCACGCCGGAAGGCACGCCGTCGGACCCGTACGGAAACCCGCCGCCCGCCGACACCCCCCAGGACCGCCCCGGCGCGTACGGCGGCACGTACGGTGGCACGCCCCAGGACGCACCCGGTTACGGCCAGGCCCCGTACGGGCAGCAGACCTACGGCCGGCCGCCGTACGGACAGGACCCCTACGGCCAGAACCCGCCCGGCCACGACCCGAACGCCTACGGATCCCCCGGCGCCGGACCGGTGCCCGGGATGCCGCCGATCGGCAGCTGGCCCAACCGGATCCTCGCCCGGATCATCGACTACCTGCTCGTCCAGGTGGTCGGCGTGCTCCTCGTCCTGCCCTTCGCGAGCCTCGGCGACCGCTCCGGCGAGACCGGCGCGTTCTGGCTCGCCTGTGCCCTCTACCTCGTCTACGAGGGCCTCATGCTCGGCCGGGACGGCCAGACCCTCGGCAAGAAGGCGATGAAGGTCCGCGTCGCCATGCTCATCGACGGCAACTCGCCCACCCAGTCGGCCGCCTGGACCCGCGCCGCCGTCTACATCCTCCCCGCCGTGCTCTGCTGCGCCGTCCTGTGGTGGATCATCGACGGGCTCTTCGGCGTCTTCGACAAGCCCTACCGCCAGTGCATCCACGACAAGGCCGCGAAGACCGTGGTGGTCTCCACGGCCTGACCGGTGGAGCGGCGACGCCCGAACGGGACGCCCGGCGGCGGATCAGCGCTGCCGGGCGTACTCGTGCCCGGCCGGCGCCGGCACCCGGGCCGTCCGCCCGGACCTCGACGGCAGGGGCAGCAGCGCCACCAGCGTGCCGAGCGCCAGGGCGAACCCCACCAGCACCGCGACCTCCAGGACGCCCGAGGCGCCCGAGACGGCCAGCAGCGCCACGGTGGTGGCGACGACGGTGAACGTACCGAGGAACAGTTGGGCAGCGGACGGTCGCGGCATGGCGGGGTCCTTCGCACGTCGGGGGAAACGGGCGGTCGGGGGGATCTGGCCGGCGTGGTGGTGCAGGCCGCCAGGAGTCCTACCCGGAACAGGAGTTCGGTAAGTCCAGGCTAAGCCGGCGGCCCCGGGGCACGGGGGGCGCACGGGCTCACCCCGGGGTCGTCCGGGCCCCTCGGTACGGTGATCGGGACCGACCCTTCACTCTTCAGGGGGAACCGCCCGTGCCCATCCCCGCCGACTGGCCCACCACCGAGGCCGAGGCCCGCGCCGAACAGGAGCGCCTCCGGCCGCTCGTCCAGGCCCACGACGACCCGGACGCCGCCGCCGTACGGCTCGTCGCCGGCGTCGACGTCGCCTACGACGACGACCGGGACCTCGTCGTCGCGGCCGCCGTCCTCCTCGACGCCGACAGCCTCGACGTCGTCGAGCAGGCCACCGCCGCCGGGCGGATCCCCTTCCCGTACGTCCCCGGACTCCTCGCCTTCCGCGAGATCCCCGCCGTCCTCGACGCCCTCGCCGGCCTCACCCGCACCCCCGACCTCGTCGTCTGCGACGGCTACGGCCTCGCCCACCCCCGCCGCCTCGGCCTCGCCAGCCACCTCGGCGTCCTCACCGGCCTGCGCACCCTCGGCGTCGCCAAGACCCCGTTCACCTTCGACCACGACGCCCCCGACACCCCGCGCGGCTCCACCAGCCCCCTCACCGACCCCGCCACCGGCGAGGAGGTCGGCCGGGCCCTCCGCACCCAGCCCGGCGTCAAGCCCGTCTTCGTCTCCGTCGGCCACCGCATCGGCCTCGACGCCGCCGTCGCCACCACCCTCCACCTCGCCCGCCGCTACCGCCTCCCCGAAACCACCCGCCACGCCGACCACCTCTGCCGCGGAGCGCTGACGGCGGCGCAGGCGGCGTCAACGAACTGATGCCACAACGGGTTTGGTGCGGCGCACGTGTGTTAGACATGGCCTAGTCAAACGGACGTACCGGGGAGGCGCCGCCGATGGCCGCGGGCACTGGCACGGGAACAGGCACGGGCACGGGCACGGGGTCCAAAGGCGCCGCGGGGCGGGGCTACCGGGTCGAGGTCGAACAGCTCCGCGCCTTCGCCGCCCAAGTGCGGCTCCTCCTCACCGAGTTCCAGCACCGCGCCGACGGCACCACTACCCACGGCCAGAGCACCATCGGCCGCACCGCCCTCGGCACCTTCGCCGAGGCCACCGAACTCCACGGTCGCTACGACACCATGCGCGACGCGCTCCGCGACATCCTCAACCAGCTCCAACAGGCCGTCGACGAAGCCCAGAAGAAGGCCGAGCTCACCGCCACCACCTACGAGGAACACGAACGGCACACCGCGGGCACGCTCCAACTCGCCTCCGACGGCTGGTCCGTGGCCGCCCCCTCCGCCACCAGCCAGGCCGCCTACCAGCGGACCACCGCCCCGCCCGCCCACCACGGCGGCAAGTCCGACCGCTGACGAACGGAGGCGAATCGCCCGTGGCCTACACCGACTTCGGCACGTACAGCCACACCCAGCTGCGTGCCATGGTCCACGCCCTCAACCCCGGCGAGGTCATGGCCGCCGGCGACCCCTGGCGCCGCGCCGCCGACACCCTCAAGGCCATCCGCACCACCCTCACCCGCGCCAGCACCGAAGCCGCCACCACCTGGGAAGGCACCACCAGCGACGCCTTCCACACCCGCATGCTCCACCTCGCCGAGCGCATCAACCACGCCGCCGCCTACGCCAACGACGCGGCCAACACCCTCCACCACGTCGCCGACGCCATCGCCAAGGCGAAACGCGACATGCCCGAAGAGCCCGGCAACTGGGCCCAGTTCAAGGACGCCGTCACCACCTTCACCGACGACGACCCCACCCCGCTGGCCGCCCGCAAGAAAGCCGAAGCCGCCACCGTCATGCAGACCCTGGCCATGCACTACCGCACGGCAACCCCGATGCTGAAGGCGCCACAGGGCCTTCCCGGCCTGGGGAAGCTGGAGGAGGCTCGTGATGTCACGCCGCAGGACCAGTCTGTGGCAGCTGCCGTAGTGCTGCCCGGAACGGCCGTGGGTGCCTCACGGACATCTGAGCGGCCGGCGAGCAGTTCTGCTCCGCGACGACCGGGCAGGGTGGAGCGGTCAGCAGCCGGCGCCACGGCACCGAAGGTCGCTTCGGTGCCCACCGGCTTGGGGATCGAGGGAAGCGCGGTGCCTGGTCCCGTGGGGCCGGTGAGCGTTGGTCCGAGTACCGGCCTGGACGGGGCTTCCGTGCCGAATCCGGGACGGTTCGGGAGCGTTGCGGCGGCTGCCGTCGCGCAGCCACCGCCGAGTGCCGGCCCGACCCCTTTGGGCGCCTCCAACAGTCGGCAGCTGGGGAGTGGCTGGGTGGCGGGCATTTCCGGCGTGGTCCGGTCTGGAGAGTCGACGGGGCGAGGTGGGAGGGGCGCCGGAGGCGGGGTTGTCGGCGGAATCGCGCAGCCCGGGTCGAGATCCCGGGGCAAGCAGGCCTTCACCGAAGGCGGTTCAGGGCTGGGCACAAGGGGGCGGATGAGCGGCGTAGCAGGCCCTGCCGCCACGGGCGGAGTGGCACCGGGCGTGCCGCTTGGCGGCGGCCGGCGCGGGCGGAAGGACGGAGAGCGCGCGGGGAAGCGGCCCGACTACCTGATCGAGGATCCGGAAACGTGGGAAGCGGATAAAAGGGTCAATCCGAACGTGGTGGAATGAGCCCGTCCGCAGACGGACGGGTGATCTGACCGCGTCCCGCGGGCCGTGAACTGCGGGACGCCTCGTCGAGTGGGGTGACCGGGATTGACGAGCAGTCGGGCGGGGCGCGCGGCGGCGATCGTCGCCTCGGGTGCGTTGATCTGGGGAGCGTCCGTGCCGCCGGCATCGGCGGACCAGATCCGCGACAAGCAGTGGGCACTCGGGACGTTCGAGGCCGAGACGAAGGTCTGGCCCGTCAGCCAGGGCAAGGACGTGGTCGTCGGACTCGTCGACACCGGTGTGAATCAGGACCACCAGGACCTGACCGGGCAGGTCCTGCCGGGCGGAGACTTCACCGGGACGGAGACGGACGGCCGGGCCGACGGCGATGGGCACGGCACGGCCATGGCGAGTCTGATCGCGGGCCACGGGCACGGCAGGCTGGCCGGTGTCATGGGGCTGGCGCCGATGGCGAAGATCATGCCGGTCAAGGTCCGGATGAACGGTGAGACCCCCGACTACCAGCAGAACGAGCTTGCGGGGGCGATTCGGTTCGCGGTGGACCACGGCGCGAAGGTGGTCAACATGTCGGTCGGAGGCACGTCCCGGTTCGACTCGCAGACCCGACAGGCGGTGGCCTATGCGGTCTCCCGCGACGTCGTGCTGGTGGCGGCCACCGGAAATGGTGGCGCCGGCTTGGGCGGGGTGCAGTATCCGGCCGCATTCCCGGGCGTAGTGGCTGTTGCGGCCGTGGACTCCGCCGGCAGCGTGTGGGAGCGATCGACGCCGGGTGCAGAAACGACGATGGCGGCACCGGGGGTGGACATCTACCAGGCCTCGGCCAAGTCGACGTCGAGTTACGGGGTCGGGGACGGGACCTCCGCGGCCGCTGCTTACGTGTCCGCCACGGCTGCGCTCATCCGGTCCGCGGATCCCGGACTCTCCGCCGGGCAGGTGATCGATCGGATGATCAAGACGGCGTCCCGGCCCGTTGACGGTTCCGCCGTGCCGAATGACCGGTACGGCTATGGAATCGTGGCGCCGGCACGGGCATTGGCGGCGGACCCTCAAGTGGATGGTGGGCCCAGGGAGAATCCGCTGCTTTCCCGAGAGGAGTCACAGGGGGCGCCGCCTTCGGCGGCTGCGGATGAGCCGACCGACACCCCCGCGCCCGTCGTTCCCCGGGCCGCTGCGTCGGCTGGGTGGTACTGGGTCGTGTGGGGGCTCGTCGGGGGTGGGGTTCTGCTCGTCGGGGGGCTTGCCGGGTGGGTGTGGTGGCGGGTGCGGCGGGGGTAGGTGCCGTGGCGGCAATTCGGTGGGTGTTGGCGGCAATGGTGCTGGTCGGGGCTGTGTGCCGGGTTCCATGCTGGGGGCATGAGTGATTCGGGGAACACCGCCGCCATCGTGCCGGACGTCAAGGACTGGACCTGGGTGCTGGAGCGCGCCTGTCCGGAGTGCGGGCTGGAGACGCCGGCCGTCGTCCGGGAGGACGTCGCGGGCATGATCCGGGCGAACGCGGCGGGTTGGGTGGCGCTGCTGGGGGCGGACGGGGCCGCGGTGCGCCGGCGGCCGGCGCCGGGGGTGTGGTCGGCGCTGGAGTACGCGTGCCACGTGCGGGACGTGTTCCGGCTGTTCCACGTGCGGCTGGGGCTGATGCTGACGCAGGACGGGCCGCTGTTCGCCAACTGGGACCAGGACGAGACGGCCGTCGCCGAGCGGTACGGGGAGCAGAGCCCCGCCGTGGTGGCGGAGGAGCTGGTGGCGGCGGCCGAGGTGCTGGCGGCGGCGTTCGACGCGGTGGCGGGGGAGGAGCAGTGGCGGCGGACCGGGAGCCGGAGTGACGGGGCGCGGTTCACGGTGGAGTCGTTCTCTCGCTACCTGGTCCACGACCCGGTGCACCACCTGTTCGACGTGACCGGCGTGCGGCACGCGTAGTGCCTCACCAGCCGGAGGCCTCGCGGTGCATGGTGCGGCGGAGCCGGCCGGCCACGCTGGCGGTGTCGGTGCCGATGACGTCGGCGATCTCGGGCGCGGCGAGGCCGACGACGTAGTGGAGGATCGCCAGGTCGTCGTCGGCGGGGTGGCGCTGCGGGGTGGCGGGCACGGGTCGGCGCGTGTGTTCGGCGACGGTGCCGCGCAGGATCTGCCAGGCGTGTGCGGTGGGGTTGGCGGTGCCGAGCAACTCGCGCCAGTGGACGGCGATTTCGGCGAAGGCCTGTTGGACCGCGGTGGCCGCCTCGGTGCGGTCGGGGAGCCAGACCCGGGCGTAGCTGAGGTACCGCGGGCGGTGGAGTTCGCAGAAGGCGGCGAAGTCCACCGGCACGTCCGCGGGCAGGACGAGCGGAAGGTCGACGGCTAGGTCTGCGGGCAGGTCCGCGGGCGTGCGCGCGGAGGCGCCCGCGGGCACGCCCGTGGGCGCGTCGGCCGGTGCCCGGCCCGGTGGGCCGGCGGGTTCGCCGGGCCTCGGGGGCGGCTCGGCGGAGCTCGGGTGGCGGTTGGTCATCTCGGCTTCTCGGCAAGGGAGATGGGTGTCTGACGGTCGATCATCTGTGCTCACTCTACGGTAGGCCCTCGGTGCGCTGGGTGACCAATCGGATGGAATGCCCGGATCCCGCCGCCGCTCGGCCGGTTCCCGTGCCGGCGGGTGCGGCGCGGTGCGGGCGCGGCCGGTGCGGCGGCGGCGGGGGGATCGGCGGGAGGGTGGTGCGCAGTGCCGCTGGGGCGTGGGGGTGAGCGTGTCGAGGCTGGTCAGAGGTGTGCGGGGGCGTGCTGTCGGTGAGGTCGGCGTGGGTCGCGCGGCGGTTGATGTGCCACCGTAGGCCTTGTGGCGGCCTGCGTCCACGCCTACGGCGCGAAGGCGTGCGCGCGCAACCGCACGCACGACCGGGGCGCCCGATTCCCGGCGTCCGGGGGTGGTGCGGCCACGCCCCGGGGGCATGCTGCCCGGGGCGTGGAGAGGTTGACGGTCCGTCAGTGGTGCGGGCGGGCCTCCACGGGGGAGATGCGGTCGTCCGCGGCGGTGCTGCGTTCGGTCTGGGCGGGGAAGGTTTCGATGGCCCGTCGGCGGGCGAGCTGTGCGGCTGCCGCGGCGGCGGCTCCGGCGGCGCTCGCGGCGGCGGCGGTCGTGCCCGCGCTCTCCTCGCAGGGGTGGGTGGAGTGCGCGCCGGTGACGCGTCGTCGGCGGCCGAGGGCGGTGCGTGCGGCGTGCTCCTCGGCCGCCTGTCTCGCCGCCAGGTAGGCCTGGACGGCGGCCATGCCGTAGACGGGCTGGATGAGCTGGTGGCCCTTGAAGAAGGGTCTGGCGGGGGCGAAGCCGGCGGCGACGACGAGGTCGCGGATCTCCGCTATCTCGGCTTCGCTGCGGGCGGTGAAGCGGACCTCCCACCCCTTCTTGTACGTATGGCCCTGTTCGCCGCTGCGGCGGGCCGGGTCCGGGCGGCGGACGTATCCGGGCAGGCGGCCGAGGCGGAGTTGGGCCGCGCGGAGGCCTGCGGTCTCGTCACGTGACATGACGTAAGCCTAGGCAATCCGGCGGGCGGGAGTGACGCCTGGAGGGTGTCTCGCCGTATGCCTTTGGTCACCCTCGGTCAGACGACCTGGTCGGTGATCGTTTTCGATCAGATAGGACAAGCATATTGGCATCCATTACTCCGAAAGAGTGAGGGTATGGGGACTTTAGTGCGGGCTGGTCCCGGTTTCGCGACGGTTGGGTAACAGTGCGTCAGGCGGTGGCTCGCAGGTCCGGGCGGTTGGGGATGGTGTCGGCATGACCTACCGCATCCCCTCGCCGCCGCCGTCCCTGGAGGAGCTGGCGAAGCGTCAGCAGAACGTCGTCACCGCTAGCCAGCTGCGCGCCCGGGGCGTGCCGGCTCGTCTCATCACCGAGCACTGCCGCCGGGGCGGCCCCTGGCAGCGCGTCCTGCCCCGGGTGTACCTGCTGCAGGTCGGGGAGCCCACGCCGGAGCAGCGGATGTGGGCCGCGCTGCTGTACGCGGCGCAGAACGGCCGCGAGGAGGGCCGCCGCGAGGGCGCGGTGATCACCGGCACGGCGGCGCTCGCGCTGTACGGCTTCGCCGCCGTGCCGCGGCTGCCGGCCGTCACCGGGGTGGACGTCCTGGTGCCGCGCCAGCGCCGCCTGAAGGACGTCGGCGAGGTGCGGATCCGGCGCACCGAACGGGAGTTGGTGGCCCGCTCGGTGCACGGCCTGGCCTGTGCGCCGGTGGCCAGGGCGGTGGCCGACGCGCTGTGCGAGTGGACGGCGGACGGGATGGCCCCGGCGCCGGTCCGGGCGGTGCTGCGGGAGGCCGTGTCGCGGCCCGAGGGCCGGTGCACGGTGCGGGAGTTGGCGGCCGAACTGGCCGAGTCGGGGCTGACCTCCGAGCCGCGGGTGCGGGCGGCGCTGGACGAACTGCTGGCCGCCGAGCGGGAGTCGGTGCTGGACCGGCTCGGCGGGCTGGTGGACGAGTGGCTGCTGCCCGTCCCGCTGGCCGGCCCGGAGCTGCGGATGCGCGGCGGCACGTACATCGCCGTCCCGGACCTGTACTGGCCGGAGCGCGGCGTCGCGGTGGAGGTGGACTCGGACCTGCGCTGCGTCAGCGAGGGGGAGGCCGCGTGGGTGCGCGGGGGCCAGCACCGGATGGAGTACCTGGGGATCCGGGTGGTCTACGTCAGCGGGGCGCGCCTGGCCGCCGACCCGGAGGCCGTCGGCGGCGAGCTGCGCGAGGCCTTCCGGGAGGGCGGGACGGACGTGGTGGAACTGCTCCTCGCCTAGCTCCTCGCCTAGTGCCGTGGCACTGGCGGTGCCTCAGCGCACCACGGGAGCGCCCACCAGCTCGACCCCGGCCGCCCGGAGCTCCTCCAGTGCGGCGGCGGTGGTCCCCGCCGCGACCCCCGCGGTGAGCTCCAGCAGGACGCGGGTGGTGAAGCCGGCCCTGGCCGCGTCCAGCGCGGTGGCCCGGACGCAGTGGTCGGTGGCGATGCCGACCACGTCGACCTCGTCGACCTGGCGCTCGCGCAGCCACTCGACCGGCCCGCGCCCGTTCTCGTCCAGCCCCTCGAAGCCGCTGTACGCGGCCGAGTGGGCGCCCTTGTCGAACACCGCCTCGACCGCGCCGGAGATGACGGCGGGCGCGAAGTTGGGGTGGAAGCCCACGCCCTCGGTGCCGGCGACGCAGTGCACGGGCCAGCTGGTGACGTAGTCCGGCTCGGCGGAGAAGTGGTCGCCCGGGTCGATGTGGTGGTCGCGGGTGGCGAGGATGTGGTGGTAGCCGGCGGAGGACTCGGCGATCAGGTCGGTGATGGCGGCGGCCACCTCGGCGCCGCCGGCGACGGCCAGGCTGCCGCCCTCGCAGAAGTCGTTCTGCACGTCGACGACGATCAGTGCCCGGTGCATGGCTCGCATCCTCGAAATGTGGGGGGCGTCCGGTGGAAGCGGGTGCCCCGGTGGTGGGGGTCCCCGGGAGCGCCCGGCCCGCGGGCGGGTGAGCGCGCGCGGATCGTTCGCGGGGCGTACGCTCCGCCGTCCGGCTCGGCCGGTCGTCACGGTGTACGCGGGGAGTTCCCGGGGACTCCATGGGAACTCTACGGCTGACTCTAGGGAGTGGCGCGCGGAGGCGGAAGGCCCGTGGAGCCGTCCGCCACCCGCGCCCGGTGCTCAGAGGTGCAGTTCGGTCGGCAGGACCGGGTCGCCCTTGGAGAGCTGAGTGGCCGACAGCGGCAGCGCGGCCCGGGCGCGGACGTGCCGGTCGCGCGCGGCGCCGAGCGGTTCGCGGCCGACCGTCTCGCCGGCCAGGACGAGCGGCACCTGCGTCAGGTGCGGCTCCAGCTCGGCCGGGACGGGCCCGGTGCCGACCACCTCGGCCTCGGCCACGCCGTCCGCGTCGGGCCGACGGGCGGCCCACTTGCGGCCGCCGATGCTGGTCTTGCCGCCGGCCGCGCGCTTGGCGACGGGCACCAGCGGCCCGTCCGGGGTCTCGGCGCGGGCGACGAGCTTGTAGACCATGGCGCAGGTCGGGTGGCCGCTGCCGGTGACCAGGCTGGTGCCGACGCCGTACCCGTCGACGGGGGCGGCGGCGAGCGCGGCGATCGCGTACTCGTCGAGGTCGGAGGTGACGATGATCCGGGTGTTCTCGGCGCCGAGCTCGTCGAGCTGGCGGCGGACGCGGTGGGCGAGCAGGGTGAGGTCGCCGGAGTCGATCCGGACGGCGCCGAGTTCGGGCCCGGCCACCTCGACGGCGGTGCGGACGGCCTCGCGCAGGTCGTAGGTGTCGACCAGCAGGGTGGTGCCCTTGCCCATGGAGGCGATCTGGGCCTGGAAGGCGTCCCGCTCGCTGTCGTGGACGAGGGTGAAGGCGTGCGCGGCCGTGCCGGTGGTGGGGATGCCGTGGGTGAAGCCGGCCTCCAGGTCGGAGGTGGCGGCGAACCCGGCCACGTACGCGGCCCGGGCGGCGGAGACGGCGGCCCGCTCGTGGGCCCGGCGGGCGCCCATCTCGATGACCGGGCGGCCGGCGGCGGCGGCGGTCATCCGGGAGGCGGCGGCGGCGATCGCCGAGTCGTGGTTGAGGATCGAGAGGATGACGGTCTCCAGGATCACCGCCTCGGCGAAGGTGCCGGTGACGGTGAGCAGCGGCGAGCCGGGGAAGTAGACCTCGCCCTCGGGGTAGCCGTGGATGTCGCCGGTGAAGCGGTAGTCGGCGAGGTAGCGCAGGGTGTCGTCGTCGACGACGCCCTGGCCGGCGAGCCAGTCCAGCTGGGCGGGCGTGAAACGGAAGTCCTCGACCGCGTCGAGCACCCGGCCGGTGCCGGCCATCACCCCGTAGCGCCGCCCGTTCGGCAGCCGCCGGGTGAACACCTCGAAGACGGAGCGGCGGTGCGCGGCCCCGCTGCGCAGGGCGGCCTGCAGCATGGTGAGCTCGTAGCGGTCGGTGAACAGCGCGGTCGAGCCGGCCGCGCGCACTGAAGTGGCGTCCATGAGGATGATGCTACTACCACTTAGCGTCAGTTTGACGATTTCTCATGACCGGGCCGGGGCGAAATCGCCTGGGGGTCCCCCGGATGGCAGCATGGGCACTGGAAGCGCATGGACGTCGAGCGCGGGGAACGCGCAGCGAGGAGGACCCGGCGGTGAGTGTCGCGCCCGTGGAGATCGAGCGCCCGGAGGTCGAAGGACTGCCGGTGACGGAGCCCGACACCCCCTGGGTGACCATCGTGCACAACGACCCGGTCAACCTGATGAGCTACGTCCAGTACGTTTTCCAGGCCTACTTCGGGTACCCGAAGGACAAGGCGCGGAAGCTGATGATGGACGTCCACACCAAGGGCCGGGCGGTCGTCTCCAGCGGGTCCCGCGAGGAGATGGAGCGCGACGTCCAGGCGATGCACGGCTACGGCCTCTGGGCCACGCTGCAGCACGACTGACCTCAAGGGCTCCCGGCGGATCCCCGCTGTGCGGCCGGCGTGCGGCCGGCGTGCGGCCGATGTGCGAACGACGAGTGACGACGAAGACGGGCTGACCGATACAGATGGCTGGGTTGTTCGAGAGCACCGGTGGCGGGAGCGCGGCGATCGCGCTGGACGAGGTCGAGGCCTCCATCCTGCGCTCGCTGGAAGTGCAGATGCTGGAGCTGATCGGCCCCGGCCCGGGCGGGGAGGCCGCCGACCCGCTGGCGGCGCTGTTCGCCGAGGGGCCGACCGAGGCGCCCACCGATCCGGCGCTGGCCCGGCTCTTCCCGGACGCCTACGGGGATCCGGCGAAGCCGGCGGACGCGGAGGCCGAGGCGGCCGCCGCGGAGTTCCGCCGCTACACCGAGCTCGACCTGCGGGCCCGCAAGAGGGATGACGCGCTGTCCGTCGTCCGGTCGCTGGACGGCCTCGGCGGCGGTGGCGTGCTCAAGCTGCCCGCCCCGGACTGCCTGCGCTGGCTGGGCGCGCTCAACGACCTGCGGCTGACGCTGGGTGCCCGGCTGGAGGTGACCGAGGAGGACGAGCAGGGTCTCTACGACCTGCCGGACGGCGACGAGCGCAAGCCGCTGGTCATGGCGTACCTGTGGCTGGGCGCGCTCCAGGAGTCGCTGCTGGAGGCGATCGCGGACTGAGGCCCTTGCGCCGCCCCGGTCGTCCGCCTGCGGTCGATCGTGCCTGATCACGGGCGTGCCCCGGTTGATTTGTCCAGGATGTGGACGATCAGCCGGGGCATTCCCGTTCAAATCGGGCGAACCATACCAGGTCATGCTCAAATAACGCTCAGATGAACACCGCTCTCCGAACCCTGCGTGGTACGACTTCTCCACCCCACGAGACCCACCCAGGACGGTGCACCATGGCCGAGCAGCAGTACGACCAAGTGGTCGACGCCACACCGGACGAGGAGGGCTACGAGCGGGGACTCGGCAGCCGCCAGATCCAGATGATCGCGATCGGCGGCGCCATCGGCACCGGCCTGTTCCTCGGCGCCGGGACGGCGATCTCCAAGTCCGGCCCGAGCCTGATCCTCTCCTACGCCGTCGCCGGCGTGGTGATCTTCGCGATCATGCGGGCCCTCGGCGAACTGCTCACCTACCGCCCGGTGTCCGGCAGCTTCGCCGAGTACGCGCGCGAGTTCCTCGGCCCCTTCGCAGGCTACGTGACCGGCTGGACGTACTGGCTGTTCTGGGTCGTCACCGGCATGGCGGAGACCACCGCCGCCGCGGTGTACGTGAAGTTCTGGGCGCCCGGCTTCCCGCAGTGGGTCAGCGCCCTGTCCTTCCTCGTCATCCTCTACGCGGCCAACCTGATCTCGGTGAAGCTGTTCGGCGAGATCGAGTTCTGGTTCTCGATGGTCAAGGTCACCGCCATCATCGGCATGATCCTGATCGGCATCGGCGTGCTCACCCTCGGCTTCAGCAAGGCCGGTGACACCGCGTCGATCACCCACCTGTGGCAGGACGGCGGCTTCTTCCCCAAGGGCATCGGCGCCACCGTGATGACCCTGCAGATCGTCATGTTCGCCTACCTGGGCGTCGAACTCGTCGGCGTCACCGCGGGCGAGAGCGAGAACCCCGAGAAGACCCTGCCGCGCGCCATCAACACCCTGCCCTGGCGCATCGCGCTGTTCTACATCGGCGCCCTCGTGGTCATCCTCTCCCTCGTACCGTGGACCGAGTTCCAGCCCGGCGTCAGCCCGTTCGTCGCCGCCTTCGGCAAGATCGGCATCCCCGCCGCGGCCGGCATCATCAACTTCGTCGTGCTCACCGCCGCACTGTCCTCCTGCAACTCCGGCATGTACTCCACCGGCCGCATGCTGCGCGACCTCGCGCTGCGCGGACAGGCCCCCGGGCAGCTCACCAAACTCAACTCCCGCCGCACGCCGGCCTTCGCGATCACCCTGTCCTGCATCCTGATGGGCGCCGGCGTGGTGCTCAACTACCTCGTCCCGGCCCGGGCGTTCGAGTACATCACCTCCGTCGCCACGGTCTGCGGCCTGTGGACGTGGGCGATGATCCTGATCGCCCAGATCCGCTACCGCAAGGCCTGGCGGGCCGGCCACCTGCCGGCCCCCACCTTCAAGGCGCCCGGCGGCGCGTGGGTCAGCTGGGCCGCGCTCGCCTTCCTCGTCCTGGTCGTCATCCTGATCGGCTTCGACGAGGACAACCGGATCTCGCTGTACGTCTTCCCGGTCTGGGCCGTCGTGCTCGTGGTCGGCTACCAGGTGCTCAAGAGCCGCCGCCCCGAGGCCGTCCACGGCGTCGCGCACGACCACCTGCACGCCCCGGCCGGCGCCGACGAGACCCGCTGACCGCTCCCCGGACGCCCCGGCGGACAGCCGCCGGGGCGTGGCTATCCTGACCGCATGCTGACCATCACCCGAGAACTGCGCGACCGGATCGTCGCCCACGCCCGCGCCGACCACCCGGACGAGGCCTGCGGCGTGGTCGCCGGACCGGCCGGCAGCGGCCGTCCCGAGCGGTTCGTCCCGATGCTCAACGCCGCCCGCTCGCCCACCTTCTACGAGTTCGACTCGGGCGACCTGCTCAAGCTCTACCGCGAGATGGACGACCGCGACGAGGAACCCGTGATCGTCTACCACTCGCACACCGCGACCGAGGCCTACCCGTCGCGCACCGACGTGAGCTACGCCTCCGAGCCCTTCGCCCACTACGTCCTGGTCTCCACCGCCGAGGGCAACGGACCCGAGGACGCCTACCAGTTCCGCTCGTTCCGCATCGTGGACGGCGAGATCACAGAGGAAGACGTCCAGGTCGTCGAGGCCTACCCGGCCTGACCCGCACCCGCCCGGGCACGGCCCGCCGACCGTCACCGGACGGGCGGCGGGCCGCCGTCATCCCCGGCGAGTCTCACCAGAGGGAACGAAAACATCCGGATCCCGAGACGGACGTGTCGGAGCGGGGCCGGGAATCTATACGATGAGCCCATGCGTTCCGTCGATGTGAGCACCCAGGCCCCGGGCACCCGCCTCGTGGCGCGCCTGCACGTCGACCTGTGCCGGCTCGCCAGTGCGATCTGTCCCGGCACGCCCGCGCGCTCGCGCTGAGCCGCCCACGCCCCACCGGGCCCGCCGCCGCAGGCCGTGCCGCGCCCCGGAACCCGCCACCCCGCCGCGCCCGCTGCGGCCCACCCACCTCACGACTCGCACAGGAGCGCACCCATGGCCATCGAGGTCCGCATCCCGACCATCCTCCGCACCTACACCGACGGCGCCAAGGCCGTCGAGGGCACCGGCAGTAACCTCGGTGAGCTGTTCACCGACCTCGACGCCCGCCACCCGGGCATCGCCGCCCGCCTGCTGGAGGGCGGTGAGCTGCGCCGCTTCGTCAACGTCTACCTGAACGACGAGGACGTCCGCTTCCTGGAGGGCATCTCCACCGCCGTCGCCGACGGCGACAGCGTCACCATCCTGCCCGCCGTGGCCGGCGGCGCCCGCTGATCCCCGGGCCGGGGGGGGGGGGGCGCGGCGGCGCGCGGCGCGGCGGGCCCGCCCCCCCCCAGCCACCCCGCCCCCGCGCGCCGGCCGGGCTCAGACACAAACCGCCCCG
>NZ_JBHWGV010000001.1:39216-167187 GCF_042732955.1 Kitasatospora sp. NPDC059747
CCCGGCGCCCGCCCGCCCTCCCAACCGCCCGCCCGCGGCGCGCGCGGGCCGCCCCGCCCCCCCCCCGGCGCCCCCCCCCCGGGGGGGGGGCCCCCCCCCCCGGGCCACCTTCCCGACCCTCACCGCCGTGGCCGGAGGCCTCCCTTGCGTTACGACAGTCCGCTCGAAGCCGTCGGCAACACCCCGCTGGTCCGCCTGCCGCGGCTGTCCGCCGCCGTTCCCGGCAACGCGGAGGGCCTCGTGACCCTCTGGGCCAAGCTGGAGGACCGCAACCCCACCGGCTCCATCAAGGACCGCCCGGCGCTGCACATGATCGAGCGGGCCGAGGCCGACGGCCGGCTCACCCCCGGCTGCACCATCCTCGAACCCACCAGCGGCAACACCGGCATCTCGCTCGCCATGGCCGCCAAGCTCAAGGGCTACCGGATGGTCTGCGTCATGCCGGAGAACACCAGCGAGGAACGGCGCGAACTGCTCCGCATGTGGGGCGCCGAGATCATCTCCTCCCCGGCCGCGGGCGGCTCCAACACCGCCGTCCGGATGGCCAAGGAGATCGCCGCCGAGCACCCCGACTGGGTGATGCTCTACCAGTACGGCAACCCCGACAACGCGGGCGCCCACTACGCCGGCACTGGCCCCGAGATCCTCGCCGACCTGCCGACCGTCACCCACTTCGTGGCCGGCCTCGGCACCACCGGCACCCTCATGGGCGTCGGCCGCTACCTGCGCGAGAAGGTCCCCGGCGTGCGGATCGTCGCCGCCGAACCGCGCTACGACGACCTCGTGTACGGGCTGCGCAACCTCGACGAGGGCTTCGTCCCCGAGCTGTACGACGCCGAGGTGCTCACCACCCGCTTCTCGGTCGGCTCCGCCGACGCCGTCCGGCGCACCCGCGAACTCCTCCAGCAGGAGGGCATCTTCGCGGGCGTCTCCACCGGCGCCATCCTGCACGCCGCGATCGGCGTCGGCCGCAAGGCCGCGGCGGCGGGGGAGCGGGCCGACGTCGTCTTCGTCGTCGCGGACGGCGGCTGGAAGTACCTGTCCACCGGCATCTACACCGCCGAGTCCACCGAGGCGGCCGTCGAGGCGCTGCAGGGCCAGCTCTGGGCGTAGGGCGCCTCGCGCGGCTCCTGGCGCCGTGGCCCTAGCTGCCCTGCAGGGCCCGCTGGGCGCGGTTCCAGACCTGACGGTCCACCGTGCCGGCCCGGCGGCGGAAGGCCGACAGCGGCACCCGGCGCAGTTCGTCGGTCTCCAGCCAGCTGGTCCGGCCCTGGCTGTCGCCCACCGAACCGGGCGGCAGCGGCAGCACCCCCGGGCGTTCGGCGTGGTGCTTGCTGGTGATCTTCGCGACGGTCGCCGTCCGGCCGTCCACCCGCAGCACCAGGCACGGGCGGTCCTTCGAACCGGGGCCGTCCTCGAACGGCACCTCGGCCCACCAGATCTCCTGCGGCGCCGGCCCGGAGCGGCCCGAACCCGCCGGGCGGGGCCGGGGCCCGGCCGGTCCGGCGGGGCGCGGGGCCGGGCGCGTCGCGGGCCGGGAGGCCGGCCGTGACCGCCGCACCAGCGCCGACGCGACGGCCGCGAGGACGGCGACGCCCGCGACGGCCAGGACCACCCAGATGCCAGTAGTGCCGTTCATGCGGCGAACCGTACCGGCCCGTGGTGAACCCCACCACTGTGAGCGCTGTGACAGTTGAGTATTTGTCCGCGCGTTGCTCCCGGTTCGTCACGGATCGACCACCGCGCCCGATCTGTACCGGGCCGCCGGGCGAGGATTGGAGAGGCTGCGCTCACGAACGTCCGCCCCCGCCCCATCCGGAGGTGCCATCGTGAGTAAACAGCTGTGGTCGTACGCCGAGGTCGCGCACCACATCAACGTCCAGCCCGAGACCGTCCGCAACTACCGCCGCCACGGGCTGCTGCCCGAGCCGGACGTCATCGACGGCAGCGGCCACCCCCGCTGGTACCCCGAGACCATCCGCGCCTGGGCCCGCAAGCGCCCCGGCCACCGCTGATCCGACCGCCGCGGCGACCCGGTTCCGCAGCCGAACCGTAGCCCCCGCCCCGAGCCCCGGCGTTCTGGTGATTCCAGCCACAGCCCGGCACGGGGACGGGGGCAAAGTGCCGCTCCGCCCTTACCCTCGACAACGCGAACGCAGTGCTACCGGCCGGTTCTCCGGTCTGTCCTGCCATTTTCCAGCAGCAGCCAGGACGTGTCGGGGCGGAGGGGCTCGGATGAAACTGACCGTGGTGGGGTGCTCGGGGAGCTTCCCGTCCGCCGAGTCCGCGTGCTCCAGCTACCTCGTCGAGGCCGACGGCTTCAAGGTCGTGCTCGACCTCGGCAACGGTGCGCTGGGCGCCCTGCAGAAGTACACCAGCCTGTACGACGTCGACGCCGTCCTGCTGAGCCACCTGCACGCGGACCACTGCGTCGACCTGTGCGCCTACTGGGTCGCCCGCAACTACCGCGCCGAGGGCTGCCCCGACCCGATGCCCGTCTACGGCCCGGCCGGCACCGCGGAGCGGCTCGCCCGCGCCTACGACATGCCGGAGAACCCGGGGATGAAGGAGGTCTTCGACTTCCGCACCCTCACCCCGGGCGTCTTCGACCTCGGCCCGTTCCGGATCGGTGTCGCCCAGGTCGCCCACCCGGTGGACGCGTTCGCCTTCCGGCTCGAACACGGCGGCCGGTCCCTGGTCTACTCCGGCGACACCGGCGAGAGCGCCGACCTCGTCGAACTCGCCCGGGACGCCGACCTCTTCCTCTGCGAGGCCGCCTACGTCGACGGCCGCGACACCTACCTCGGCGTCCACCTCAACGGCCGCGAGGCCGGCGAGCACGCCACCGCCGCCCGCGCCCGCCGCCTCGTCCTCACCCACATCCCCCCGTGGACCGACGCCGAGCACAACCGCCGCGACGCCGCCGCCGCCTACCCCGGCCCCGTCGACCTCGCCCGCCCGGGCGCCGTCTACGAGATCTGAGCAGGTCGGCGGGCGTTTTCCGGCGGCCGGCGGCCGGCGTTCCCGGGCGCGCGGAAATCTCTGCGAATCCACCTGCAACCTTCCGGCCCCGAACACGTCCTTGTAAGTGAGCGGCTGGGGAGGCCGCTCTCGACCGGTCGGGCCCGTCGGGCCGGCCGTCCACACACCACGCACGCTTGATTTGTGCTGCCCGGAACCGGCCGTGCCGGTCGGGGAGCAGTCCATGGGGGGATTCCAGTGCTTCAGCTCAACCGCGCCCTGCGCCGCGTCCGTTCGACCGTCGTGCCCGCGCTCGTGCTCACCGCCGGGCTCGTCGCCGGCGGCGCGGCGACCGCCGGGCCGGCCTTCGCCGACGCTTCCGGCCCCCTCTCCTTGTCCGTCGACACCCCGGGCTCGATCGCCGTGGGCAAGCCGGTGGAGTTCACCGAGACCATCACCAACTCCGGGACCGTCGGGTGGGCCCTGGTCGTGGAGCTGAGGGCCGACGCCGGCCCCGACGTCTCCGCCGACGCGGTCGGCCTGACCTGGCGCGACGACATGGGCGGCAACCACGACAACTGGCAGGACCTCAAGCCGGAGATCAAGACCGTCGGGGGCAAGCGGGTCGTCGCGGCGGACGCGGGCAAGATCATCGTGCCGGCGGGCGAGAAGACCGAGGTGCACTTCCGGATCGGCGTCACCCGGGGCGGGGGCGACGGCGGCGCCGGCCCGGTCATCGCGCTCCGCTCCGAGCTCAAGGGCTGGCGGCTGCAGTTCCCGGTCGACCCGCCGGTGTCCGACACCCACCGGATCAAGGTGACCGGGGTGGCCGACGCGCCGAAGCCCTCGACGTCGGCTCCCGCTCCGTCGTCGTCGCCGTCGCCGTCGAAGGCCAAGCCGAAGCCGACGCAGGAGCCGTCGGCCAAGACGTCCGCGCCGGCCACCGGGTCCACCACGTCCGCCCCGGCCACGACGTCCGCCCCGGCCGCCGGGACGACCTCGACGGAGACGCCCGCTCCGACCGCCTCGACCAGCGCCACCAGCGCGACCGGCGCGACCGCGTCGGCGCCAGCCGGGCAGCTGGCCTCCACCGGTTCGGACGGTGACCACACCGCCCTGATCGCGGGCGGCGCCGCGCTGCTGGTCGGTGCCGGCGCCGGCACCCTCCTCCTGGTCCGTCGCCGCAGGACGCACTGACCGGGCTCGAACCGGGTGCTGGAACGACTCCGCCCCGCCGCTCACGGGGGTGGCGGCGGGGCGGAGTCGTTGCTGCGGGACGGTTGCGGGCCTCAGGCCTTGGTGACGTCCTCGATCTCGTCGTCGTCCTCGCGACCGGGGGTCTTGAGGTCGAACTTGGCGATCGCGAAGCGGAACAGGAAGTAGTACAGCGCCGCGAAGGCGAGGCCGATCGGGATGATCAGCCACGGCTCGGTGGCCTTGTTCCAGGCGAGCACGTAGTCGATCAGGCCGCCGGAGAAGGTGAAGCCGTCGTGCACGCCGAGCGCCCAGGTGACGGCCATCGACACGGCGGTGAGGAGCGCGTGGATGACGTACAGGGCCGGGGCGATGAAGACGAAGGCGAACTCGATCGGCTCGGTGACACCGGTGACGAAGGAGGTCAGGGCCAGCGACATCATCATGCCGGTGACGGCCTTGCGGCGGTGCGGCTTGGCGGCGTGGGCGATGGCCAGCGCGGCGGCGGGCAGCGCGAACATCATGATCGGGTAGAAGCCCGACATGAACTGTCCGGCGGTCGGGTCGCCGGCGAAGAAGCGGGTCAGGTCGCCGTGGACGACGGTGCCGTCCGGCTTGGTGAAGTCACCCGTCTGGAACCAGGCGAAGGAGTTCACGAACTGGTGCATGCCGACCGGCAGCAGACCGCGGTTGACCAGGCCGAAGGCGCCCGCACCGAGCGCACCGGCGCCGATCAGGGTGTCGTTCATGCTCTTGATGGCGTCGCCGATCGGGCCCCAGGTCAGGGCGAAGAGCACGCCGACGGCGGTGCCGACGAAGGCCATCAGGATCGGCACCAGGCGGCGGCCGTTGAAGAAGCCGAGCCAGTCGACCAGCTTGGTGCGGTGGTACTTCTGCCACAGCACGGCGGCCAGCAGACCGATCACGATGCCGCCGAGGACGCCCGGGTTCTGGTAGGTCGGGGCGACCCACTTGCCGTCGGCGATGTGGCCCTCGGTGATCGGGAACGCGGTCAGCACGTTCTTGTACACCAGGAAGCCGACCAGCGCGGCGAGCGCGGTCGAGCCGTCCGCCTTCTTCGCGAAGCCGATCGCGATGCCCACCGCGAACAGCAGCGCCAGGTTGTCGAAGACGCCGCTGCCGGCGGTGTTGAACACCGCGGCGACCTTGTCCCAGCCGAGGCCGTCCTTGCCGAACACGTCGTCCTGGCCGAGGCGCAGCAGCAGGCCGGCCGCGGGGAGAACGGCGATGGGCAGCTGGAGGCTGCGGCCGATCTTCTGCAGACCCTGGAGGAGGTTCTGGCCGAACTTCTTGGCGGGGCTTGGCGTGGCCGGAGCCGTGGCGGGCGCCGGTGCCTGCGCAGACTGACTCATGGGGGTGGCTTCCTAACGGCATGGCGGGTCGGTCGGGGGGACGGTGCACAGGGGGGCCGAACCGCGAACTGGTCTACACCACGTGTGGTGTAGACCAGTTTTGTAGCACGGGTGGGGAAGTGGTGGAACCCCGGAAAGCGGTGCCGCCGGGAAGCGCTATGAAATCGAAACCTACTTTCGGAAGGTCGATCATGATTACCCGCCGGGAGCGGGATTTTGGCTAATTGCGCAACAAAAAGCTCCGGCCCGGTCGGGGCGGGCCCGGCGGCCGGTCCGGTGAGGGTCCGGTGCCGGATCCGTGCCGACCGGAGCCGGAGAGTGAACGAACGGCCACGGGGGCTCCGCGTGGGTGTGCTGCGACGTCCGTCACGGCGGTCGGGAGCGCCGGCGGCCGGTCGGTCCCGCCGGGTCGTCCCCGAACGCGTATCGGAATTGTTTTGCCGTCCGGGTATTAGGTCCTTTCCCGATATGCCGAAGGCCTCCGGACCGACGGGTCCGGAGGCCATTGCGGGTGAGCCCGAGTTGCGCCCTGTTCAGGCCTTGGTGACGTCCTCGACTTCGGTCTCGTCCTCCCGCCCCGGCGTTTTCAGGTCGAACTTGACGATGATGAAGCGGAAGAGCGCGTAGTACACCGCGGCGAAACAGAGACCGATGACGATGATCAGCCACGGTTTCCTGGCCAGCCCCCAGTTGATGACGTAGTCGATCAGGCCGGCCGAGAAACTGAAGCCGTCGTGCACCCCGAGCCCCCAGGTGACGGCCATCGAGGCGCCGGTCAGCAGCGCGTGCACGCCGTACAGGGCCGGGGCGATGTAGGCGAAGGAGTACTCGATCGGCTCGGTGACGCCGGTGACGAAGGAGGTCAGGCCCACCGAGAGCATCAGGCCGTAGATTTCCTTGCGGCGGTGCGGCTTGGCCGCGTGCGCGATCGCGAGCGCGGCGGCGGGCAGCGCGAACATCATGATCGGGAAGAACCCGGACTGGAATTGCCCGGCCGTCGGGTCGCCGGCCAGGAAGCGCGGAATGTCGCCGTGCACGATCGTGCCGTCCGGCTTGGTGAACTCGCCGAACTGGAACCAGACGAAGGTGTTCAGCAGCTGGTGCATGCCGATCAGCAGCAGCGCGCGGTTGAAGAGGCCGAAGATGCCGGCGCCGCCCGCGCCGAGGTCGGCCAGGTTCTGGCTGAAGTCGTTGAGCCCGCGCCCGATCGGCGGCCACACCCACAGCGCGACGACCGCGGTGAGCATGCCGACCAGCGCCGTGATCATCGGCACCAGCCGGCGGCCGTTGAAGAAGCCGAGCCAGTCGACCAGCTTGGTGCGGTGGAAGCGCACCCACAGCCAGGCCGACATCAGGCCGATCAGGATGCCGCCCAGCACCCCCGGGTTCTGGAACGTCGCGGCCGCCGCCTTCGCCGACCCGTAGTTCACGCACTGGTCGCTCACCAGCACCGTCGGCGGCTTGCAGTGCTCGGGGAAGGCGTGCAGCACCTTGTAGTAGACGAGGAAGCCCACCACGGCCGCGAGCGCCGTCGAGCCGTCCGCCTTCTTCGCCATGCCGATCGCGACGCCGATGCAGAACAGCAGCGGCAGGCCGAGCGCGGAGTCCAGCAGCGCGCCGCCGGCCGCGGCGAAGACCTTGGCGACGTCCGTCCAGCCGAGGCCGTCCGAGCCGAAGACGTCGGGCTGCCCGAGCCGGTTGAGGATGCCCGCCGCCGGGAGCACCGCCACCGGGAGCTGGAGGGAGCGGCCCATCTTCTGGAGGCCGCCGTAGAAGGTGTGCCACCACACGGTCTGCGGGGCCGTGGCGCCTGCCGAACTCATGCTTCGCCCTCCGGGAGCAGTTGCCGACCGCCGACCCCCTGCGGGAGCCTCGGGCGGAGCCCTGGAACACCCGGGGTCCTTCCCGCGTTCATCGGAGTACACATATATTGGTGTAGACCACTGAAGGACGCAGGCCGCACGCCGGGACGGGAACCCCGCTGATCGCCATCCTCGGGCGAAGATCCGCGACGGTGCGCGCCGGACTGGGCCAAAAGTGGACTAACGTGGCGGACCGGACCGACCCGGGTGATGCTGGTCGCGCTGCCCAGCAGCACGACCACCGCTGAACCCGCGTCAGCCCCCGGCAGCGACCTCACCGGCCCCGGCCGGGTGGTACCAGCACAGCGCAGGACGGCGCCCGGCAGAGCAGCCGGCGGGCCGAGACAAAGGGAGAGAATCAGATGGCCAGCAAGGCTGAGAAGATCGTCGCCGGTCTGGGCGGCATCGACAACATCGAAGAGGTCGAGGGCTGCATCACCCGCCTGCGCACCGAGGTCAAGGACGCCTCCCTGGTCGACGAGGCCGCCCTGAAGGCCGCCGGCGCCCACGGCGTCGTCAAGATGGGCACCGCGATCCAGGTCGTCATCGGCACCGACGCCGACCCGATCGCCGCGGACATCGAGGACATGATGTGAGCTGAGCCACCCAAGGCTCACCACCGCCCGGCCCGCCCCTCCCCAGGATTCCCGGGAGCACGGCGGGCCGACGCGCATCCGGAACACCCCGCCCCGGGCACAACCGGAACACCCCGCCCGAGCGACTACTCTCGGTGCTTATGTCACGCATCGACGGCCGCACCCCCGACCAGCTCCGCCCCATCACCATCGAACGGGGCTGGAGCAAGCACGCCGAAGGCTCCGTCCTCATCTCCTACGGCGACACCAAGGTGCTGTGCACCGCCAGCGTCACCGAAGGCGTCCCGCGCTGGCGCAAGGGCAGCGGCGAAGGCTGGGTCACCGCCGAATACTCCATGCTCCCGCGCGCCACCAACACCCGCGGCGACCGCGAAGCCGTCAAGGGCCGCATCGGCGGCCGCACCCACGAGATCAGCCGCCTCATCGGCCGCTCCCTGCGCGCCGTCGTCGACCACCGCGCCCTCGCCGAGAACACCATCGTCCTCGACTGCGACGTCCTCCAGGCCGACGGCGGCACCCGCACCGCCGCCATCACCGGCGCCTACGTCGCCCTCGCCGACGCCGTCGCCTGGGCCCGCGACCGCAAGCTCCTGCGCGCCAAGGGCCAGCCCATCACCGGCGGCGTCAGCGCCGTCAGCGTCGGCATCATCGACGGCCTCCCCATGCTCGACCTCCAGTACGAGGAGGACGTCCGCGCCGAGACCGACATGAACATCGTCTGCACCTCCGACGGCCGCTTCGTCGAGGTCCAGGGCACCGCCGAAGGCGCCCCCTTCGACCGCGCCCTCCTCGACCGCCTCCTCGACCTCGGCACCCTCGGCTGCGCCGAGCTCGACGAGATCCAGCGCAAGGCCCTCGAAGGCTGAGCCCCGTTCGGGTACGTCAGCCTGTACACGCCGGGCCCGCAGCCCGTACGGTTCCCGCAGCACCCCGTTGCGGGAACCGTGCCCCGGCCGGCACACGTCCTCCCGTACGGAACCCGCGCCCCCGCGCCCCCAGGAGGACCGGATGCCGTCCAGCATCGCCCGTCCCGCCGCCCTCGCCGTGGCAGGACTGATCATCATCCTCCCCCTCAGCGCGGTCAGTTGCTCCGCCGCCCAGAAGGCCCTCGACTGCGGCACCACCGCTGCCCGCGTCACCACCGACATCGCCGACGTGACCAGCGCCTACGGCAGCACCAGCAACGACTCCGGCACCGCCCAGGGCAAGGCCCTGCAGAAGCTGCGCACCGACCTCGACCAACTCGGCAGGAACTCCAAGAACACCGACGTCGTCAAGGCCGTCAACGACCTGCGCACCCAGGCCGACAAGGTCCAGCAGGCCGCCGACCGCAAGGAAGCGCCCGACCTCAAGCCCCTCGCCGACGCGGCCGGCAACCTCGGCTCCGTCTGCACCGGCTGACGACCCGCCGGTGCCGGACGGCGCCCGATAGGGTGGGCGATATGTCCACCCGATTGATCCTCGCCACCCGTAACCGGCACAAGGTCGCCGAACTCCGCGCCATCCTCGGCGAGGCCGGCCTGGACGTCGAACTCGTCGGCGCCGACGCCTACCCCGAGATCCCGGACGTCCCCGAGACCGGCGTCACCTTCGCCGAGAACGCCCTCCTCAAGGCCCACGCCCTCGCCCGCGCCACCGGCCTGCCCGCCGTCGCCGACGACTCCGGCCTGTGCGTCGACGTCCTCAACGGCGCCCCCGGCATCTTCTCCGCCCGCTGGGCCGGCAAGCACGGCGACGACCGCGCCAACCTCGACCTGCTCCTCGCCCAGCTCTCCGACATCGCCGAACCCCACCGCGGCGCCCACTTCTTCTGCGCCGCCGCCCTCGCCCTCCCCGACGGCACCGAACGCGTCGTCGAGGGCCGCCTCCTCGGCACCCTGCGCACCGCCCCGGCCGGCGACGGCGGCTTCGGCTACGACCCGATCCTCCAGCCCCTCGGCGAAACCCGCACCTGCGCGGAGCTCACCGCAGCCGAGAAGAACGCCATCAGCCACCGCGGCCACGCCTTCCGGGCCCTGGCCCCGGTGGTGAAGGACCTGCTGGGCTGACGGTCCATCCGCTGAAAGCCGAAGGCCCGCCCGGAGTTGATTTCCGGGCGGGCCTTCGATTCTAAGGTTGAGGCTGGTGCGGCCTGAGGGATTCGAACCCTCACGGGGTTTCCCCCACCGGATCCTAAGTCCGGCGCGTCTGCCAGCTCCGCCAAGGCCGCGTGGCCTCTAGTCTAGGGCTTTGATTCCCGCGGGAACACCGCGATTCCATGCGGAGCCTTGAGCTTGTTCTTGTTTCGTCCGCAGTAGGTGTCGGTGATGGAGTGGCAGTTCGGGCAGAGCAGCCGGAGGTTCTCCGGCGGATTGTCCGACCAGTCGCCGTTGACGTGGTCGACCTCCAGGGTCATCGGCCGACCGCGCCACTCGGGTCCGGTGCCGCAGTCCTCGCACGGCTCGGGCCGGCCGAGTTCGGCCAGCGTCTCGTCGAGTGTGCTTGCCGCCGCCGCAGCCTCGGCGAGCAGTTCGCGGGTGTACTTGATCGTCATGGTGTTCCCCCTTCGGGCTGGTGTGCGCCCGTCCCCCGGTATGCGAACGACCGAGTGGGGAGTTGGTTACGGTCTTTCGGGATGTTTGGGAGTTGTTTGCCAATTGGTACAGACCTATTGACCTGTCTGGTTCAGACCACATAGCTTCGGCGCCAATTGGAATCCCCCACGTGCGTGCTCCCCCACAGGCACGCGCCGACACTCTCTCCTGGAGGACCGAGTGTTGATCCGAAGCACGGCGGAGCGGCGTCCCACCGCAGGCGTCCGTCGTATGAGTGCCCGGGCCGGGTTCGCCTCGGTGGCCGCGGCCGGGCTGGCCGGGCTGTTGATGGCGACGCTGGGTGCGGCGCCCTCGCAGGCGTCGGCGGCCGTCGACAACTCCGCCTGTCGTCCCGACGGCATGTACCAGACGCCCGGGGTGGACGTCCCGTACTGCTCGGTGTACGACACCGGTGGCCGCGAGAAGATGGGCGCGGACCACCAGCGCCGCATCATCGGGTACTTCACGGGCTGGCGCACCGGCAAGAACGGCGACCAGCCGTACCTGGTGAGCGACGTCCCGTGGGACAAGGTGACCCACCTCAACTACGCGTTCGGGCACGTCGGCGGCGACAACAAGCTGTCCGTCGGCACGGACGGCCCGACCAACCCGGCCACCGGGATCGACTTCCCGGGCGTGCCGGCCGCGCAGCTGGACCCGACGCTGCCCTACAAGGGGCACTTCAACCTGCTGACGAAATTCAAGAAGCAGTACCCGAACGTCAAGACCCTGATCTCGGTGGGCGGTTGGACCGAGACCGGCGGCTACTTCGACGACAGCGGTTCCCGGGTGAACACCGGCGGCTTCTACTCGCTGACCGTCAACCCGGACGGCAGCGTCAACCAGGCCGGCATCGACACCTTCGCCGCGTCGTCCGTGGACTTCATCCGCAAGTACGGCTTCAACGGCGTCGACATCGACTACGAGTACCCGACCTCGATGAAGGACGCTGGCAACCCGCTGGACTGGCAGCTCGCGAACGCCAAACGCGGTTCGCTGGCCAAGGGTTACGCGGCGCTGATGAAGACGCTGCGCGAGAACCTGGACCGGGCGGGCGCCGCCGACGGCAGGCACTACCTGCTCTCGGTCGCGGCCCCGTCGTCCGGCTACCTGCTGCGCGGCATGGAGACGTTCCAGGTGACGCAGTACCTGGACTACGTCAACATCATGTCGTACGACCTGCACGGCGCCTGGAACAAGTACGTCGGCCCGAACGCCTCGCTCTACGACGACGGCAAGGACGCCGAGCTGGCGGCCGCCAACGTCTACGGCACCTCGCAGTACGGCGGCATCGGCTACCTCAACGCGGACTGGGCGTACCACTACTTCCGCGGCGCGATGCCGGGCGGCCGGATCAACGTCGGCCTGCCGTACTACACCCGCGGGTTCAAGAACGTCTCCGGCGGCACGAACGGCCTCTGGGGCACCGCCTCCGCGACGACCTGCCCGGTCGGCTCGGGCCTGACCTCGTGCGGTGACGGCGCGGTCGGCATCGACAACATCTGGAACGACAAGGACGACGCGGGCAAGGAGTCCCCGGCCGGGTCGAACCCGATGTGGCACGCGAAGAACCTGGAGAAGGGCATCCTGCCCGACTACCTCGCCAAGTACGGCGTGGCGGACACCGCGCTGCAGGGCACCTACAGCCGCAACTACAGCGACAGCCTGGTCGCGCCGTGGCTGTGGAACGACACCAAGAAGGTGTTCCTCTCCACCGAGGACGAGCAGTCGGTGGCCGCGAAGGCGGACTACATCGTCAACCAGGGCGCCGGCGGCGCGATGATCTGGGAGCTCGCGGGCGACTACAAGTGGGACCCGGCGGCCAACGGCGGCAAGGGCGAGTACGTGCCCGGGTCGACGCTGACCTCGCTGATGTACGACAAGTTCAAGGCGGCGTCGCCGTACGGCGCGATCCGGTCGACGGTCGCGCTGCCGCAGCAGACCCTGCCGATCGACGTGTCGTTCACCAACTTCGCGCTGGGCGACTCGAACTACCCGATCAACCCGAAGATCCACATCGTCAACAACTCGACGGTGACCCTGCCGGGCGGCACGGAGTTCCAGTTCGACTACTCCAACTCGGCGCCGGGCAACGCCAAGGACCAGTCCGGCTTCGGCCTCCAGGTGATCCGCCAGGACAACCCGGGCCCGGGCAACGCCGGCGGTCTGAAGGGCACCTACAACCGGGTGTCGGTCAAGCTGCCCGGCTGGCAGTCGCTGGCTCCGGGCGCTTCGGTGGACATGGACTTCGTCTACTACCTGCCGGTGTCGACGCCGTCGAACTGGACGGTCAACGTGGGCGGGACGCTGTACGGGATCAAGGGTGACCTGACCCGGGGCGCGGTGGACGGGGGCGGCCAGACGCCGACGCCGACGCCCACCCCGACGGTGACGCCGACCTCGACCCCGACGGCCACGCCCACCGCCACGGCCACGCCGACCTCGACCCCGACCGCTACGGCTTCCCCGACGGCGACCGCGACGCCCACCGCCACGCCGACGGCGACCGCGACGCCCACCGCCACCCCGACCGGGGGCGCCTGCACGGGCGCGCCGGGCTGGGACGCGGGCACCACGTACGCCTCGACCACCAAGGTGTCGTGGAAGGGCCACTACTACCAGAACAAGTGGTGGACCAAGGGCGACGACCCCGCGGCGAGCGGCGCGTGGGGCGTCTGGAGCGACCTCGGCGCCTGCTGACGACAGCGGCCCGCCGGGGTGACGGACGGCGGTGGCGGTGCACCCGGTCGGGGGGTGTGCCGCCACCGCCTCTTCGTCCTTAGGCCTCGACCTTGAGGTCGCGCAGCAGCTTGGCGACGTGCCCGGTCGCCTTGACGTTGTAGAGGGCGTGCTCGACCTTGCCCTGCTCGTCCACGATCACGGTGGAGCGGATGACGCCGGTGACGGTCTTGCCGTACAGCTTCTTCTCGCCGAACGCGCCGTAGGCCGTCAGCACCTCCTTGTCCGGGTCGGACAGCAGGGTGACCTTGAGGTCCTCGGTCTCGCGGAACTTGCCGAGCTTCTCCGGCTTGTCCGGCGAGATGCCGATGACGTCGTAGCCGGCGCCCGCGAAGGCCTCCAGGTTGTCGGTGAAGTCGCAGGCCTGCTTGGTGCAGCCGGGGGTGAGGGCGGCCGGGTAGAAGTAGACGATCACCTTGCGGCCGAGGTGGTCGGCCAGCGAGACCTGCTTGCCGTCGGCGTCGGGCAGGGTGAAGGCGGGCGCGTTGTCGCCGGGCTGGAGACGCTCACTCACGGTCTGACTCTCCTGTTGCGTGGACGGGGTCGTACCACGGCAAACTTACCTCTGATGGTGGGTGGGGCCGCGCGGCGCTGCCCGGCAACTGACAGACTGGGTCAGTCGCACAGGACAGCATCAGTGAAGTGAATGGGGTGGCCCGAGTGGGCGAGGCGAGCACGCAGGACAAGTCGGCGCGGACGACCGCCCAGATCGAGGCGGACATCGCCCGGACCCGCACCAAGCTGGCGGAGACCCTCGACGAGCTCGCCATGCGCGTCCACCCGACGACGATCAGCGCCCAGGTGAAGGCCAAGGCCGTCGCCGCGGTCGAGGAGAAGACGGCCCGCGCGTACGTGGCGGCCAACGGCGCGGTGGAGAAGCTGCGGGCGCAGTTCGTGGACGAGAAGGGGCAGCCGCGCAAGGAGCGGATCGTTCCGGTGGCGCTGGTCGGCGTGGGCGTGGTGCTGCTGCTGGCCTCGGCGCGGAAGCGCCGCAAGGGCTGAGCGGAGTTCGTCGACGGGCCGGGCGCGGTTGAGCGCCCGGCCTTCCGCATGCCGGGCCAGCGTCACGCCGTCCGCCCGGGGGCGGTACCTTCGGGATCGTGAGTACGAACGACGAACCGACCGCCAGGACCACCCTTGACGTGCCCCGGCACGACCGCCTGGGCGAGAAGCTCCCGATCAGGATGCTGCACGACCGCGTCCTGGTGAAGCTCGACAGCGGTGAGGGCGAGCGCCACTCCACCGGCGGGATCATCATCCCGGCCACCGCGGAGCTGTCGAAGCGGTGCGCCTGGGCTGAGGCGGTCGCGGTGGGCCAGAGCGTGCGCGCGGTGGAGCCGGGTGACCGCGTCCTGTACGACCCGGAGGACAAGCTGGAGGTGGAGGTCCGCGGCGCCACCTACGTGCTGCTGCGCGAGCGCGACCTGCACGCCGTCGCGGCGATGCGCTTCGGTGACACCGAGGGTTCGACCGGCCTCTACCTGTGAGGCTTCCGAGACCCTGGAAGCGTGCGGGGAGGCGTCCGGCCGTGGTGCGGCTGCGCTACTTCTTCGAGGCGGGCGTCGACGTGCCGCTGTGGCCCGACGACGTCGACAGCCCGTACGGGCACCCGATCGAGCTCGACCGGCTGCCGATCGGCGCCGCGCTCGCGGCGGAGCTGGGCGGGCTGTCCGACTGGTTCCAGTCCTCGATCGACTGGGACTACCCGCCGGACCCGTCCCCGTGGCTGGCGGAGGAGAAGGCGCGCTTCAACGCCCGCGCCCGGGCGGCCCTGGACGCGTTGCGCCGGGAGCTCGGTGCGGGCTGGGAGGTCGAGGACCGGTTCCGGCCGGTGGACTGACGCGTCCCGGCCGTGGATTGTCGGTGCCGGGCGGTACGGTCCGGGCATGACGACGCGTGTGCCGGTGATCGGGGACGACGAGCGGCGGGCCCGGGTGGGGTGGCGGCACCTGCTGGCGCCGTCCGCCCGCGTGGCGTGGGTGGAGGAGGCGGCGGACGCGGTCGTCGGGCTGCACGCGACGGACGCCGCGACGGTGTACCTGTCGGCGTGCGCCCGGTTGCTGGAGCCGTCGGCGGCCGAGGTGGAGCGGGCGCTCTACGAGGACGTCTCGCTGGTGAAGCTGCTGTCGATGCGGCGGACGATATTCGCCGTGACGGAGGAGTTCGCGCCGTACGTGAGTTCGTCGACGGCGCGGGCGATCGCCGCGAAGGAGCGGGCGACGCTGCTGAAGCACCTGCGGGACCACGCCCAGGGCTGGGACGAGGCCCGGCTGGCGGCGGCGGAGCGCGCGGTGCTGGCCGCGCTGGCGCGCCGTGGCGAGGCGACGACGCAGCAACTAGGCGAGGACGTACCGGAGTTGCGCGAGCAGATGCTGATGTCGGCGGGCAAGCCGTACGAGGCCAAGCAGAGCGTCGGCAGCCGGCTGCTGCGGCTGCTGGCGGCGGACGGGCACGTGCGGCGCGGCCGTCCGCGGGGGTCGTGGCTGAGCAGCAGCTACCCGTGGGCGCCGGTGCCGCAGTGGCCGGACGTGCCGGTGCGGGAGGCGAAGGCGGAGGTGGCGCGGCGCTGGCTGGCCTCGTACGGGCCGGCCACGGTCGAGGACGTGAAGTGGTGGACGGGCTGGACGCTGGGGGACACCCGCAAGGCGCTGGCGGACGTCGGAGCCGAGGCGGTGGAGCTGTCCGGCGGGGTGCCCGCACTGGTCCTGCCGGGGGACGCGGAGCCGGTGGGCGGGCCGGAGCCGTGGGCGGCGCTGTTGCCGGGGCTGGATCCGACGGTGATGGGCTGGCGCGGGCGGGACTGGTACCTGCGGCCGGAGGACGTTCCGGCGCTGTTCGACCGGGCGGGGAACGCCGGTCCGACGGTGTGGTGGTGCGGCCGGGTGGTCGGCGGCTGGGCGCAGCGGGCCGACGGTGAGCTGGTGTGGCGGTTGTTCGGGGACGTCGGGGCGGAGGCGGAGGCGGCGATCGCGGGGGAGGCGGCGCGGTTGGCGGGCTGGCTGGGGGAGGTGCGGGTGACGCCGCGGTTCCGGACGCCGTTGGAGCGGGAGTTGGTGGCGGGGTAGCGGCGGCGGGCCGGAGCCGTCCGCGTCACGGCGCCGCGGGCTGTGTCGCCGCGCCCGTGGGCGGCGCGGTGGCGGAGGCCGGGGGCGTGGGCTTGGGCTGGTGCGTCTGGCTGGGGCGGGGGGTGGCGCTCGGCTGGTCCTGGGTGGGGGTGGGTGCGGGCGCCTGGGGGCTGGGGGCGGCGGGGCCGGGTGTCGGCTCGCCGGGGGTGGCCGTGGGCCGGGCCGGTGCGGCGGCGGCGGTGGGGGTGGGTGCGGGCGCGGTGCCGGGGGGCGTGGCGCCGGGGGTGGGGGTGGTGCCGGGGCTGGGCGTGGTGCTCGCGGGGGCGCTGCTGGTGGGCCAGTTGTACTGGCCGCCGCCGTTGCCGTGTCCGGTCTGGAGGTCGAAGTGCTTGACCTCGGTGCCGTCGAGGGCGTCGGTCATGTAGGCGGTCCAGATCTTGGTGGGGAAGGTGCCGCCGTTGATCCGGGTGAGGCCGGCGGTGCCGGCCAGCGGCTCCTTGGCGTGGGTCTTCGGGTTCTCCCGGAACAGGCCGACGGTGGTGGTGAGTTGGGGGGTGAATCCGGCGAACCAGGCGGAGAGGTTGGAGTCGGTGGTGCCGGTCTTGCCGGCGGCGGGCCGGCCGAGGTCGAGGGCGGCGTTGCCGGTGCCGCGGGTGACGACGTCGCGCAGGACGTCGGTGACGGTGTCGGCGGTCTGCCGGTCGAGGGCGTCGGTGGCGGCGTGGTCCGGCATCTTGGGTACGTCGATGGATCCGGAGCCGGTGTTGAGGCGTTCGAGTTTGAGCACGGACCACGGGGTGTGCGCCTGGCCGTGGTTGGCGAGGGCGGCGTAGACGCCGGCCAGGTCGAGGGCGCTGGGGGTGGCGGTGCCGAGGGTCATCGAGGTGTTGGACGGGTCCATGCCGGGGACGTTGTCGGGGATGCCGAGCTTGACGGCGGTGTCGCGGACGCGGGCGAGTCCGGCGTCGACGCCCTCCTGCGCGTACACGGAGTTGACGGACTTCACCATGGCGTAGCGCAGCGTGATGTTGCCGTAGTCGATGTCGTCCTCGTTGGGCGGTGCGTACGGGGTGGGGCCGCCGGTGACGTGGCGTTCGCTGGTGCCGTCGTAGCGGGTGTCGGGGGTGATCGGGTGGCCGTCGGGGGCGTGCTGGGCGACGAGGCCGGCGGCGAGGTCGATGGGCTTGAAGGTGGAGCCGATCTGGTTGTCCTGGCGCAGTGCGTCGTTGTAGGGCTGTTTGGCGTAGTCGGGTCCGCCGTAGACGGCGACGACGCGGCCGGTGGCGGGTTCGACGGAGGCGCCGGCGACGCGGACGTCGGTGTCGGTGGTGGGCCGGGTCTTGGGGTCGAGTTCGTCGGTGAGTTCCTGTTGGACGGCCTTGGTGAAGGCGTCCTGTTTGGGCCTGTCGAAGGTGGTGGTGATGCGCCAGCCGCCGGCCTTGAGGGTGGCGGCGTCGATGATGCCGGCGGAGGTGAGGTAGTCGTCGGCGACGCCGACGAGGTAGCCGGCCTGTCCGGAGAGTCCGGTGGTGGGCTGGGGGTCGATGGGTTCGGGGAAGGTCTCGGCGGCGCGGTCGGCGGCGCTGAGGAAGCCGAGTTGGACCATGCCGTCGAGGGTGTAGTTCCAGCGGGCGATGGCCTTGTCGCGGTTGGCGGGCTTGGCGGTCTTGACGTCGTAGGAGCTGGGAGCCTGGAGGAGCGCGGCGAGGTAGGCGCCCTGGGCGGGGGTGAGTTCGGAGACGTCGGTGCCGTAATAGGCGTGGGCGGCGCTCTGGATGCCGTAGGCGCCGCGGCCGAAGTAGCTGCTGTTGAGGTAGCCGGCCAGGATCTCGTTCTTGTCGCGCTGCTGGTCGACCTTGAGGGCGATGAACAGTTCGCGGCCCTTGCGGGCGATGGTCTGGTCCTGGGTCAGGTAGTAGTTCTTGACGTACTGCTGGGTGATGGTGGAGCCGCCTTGCGTGCCCTTGCCGATGAGGGTGTTCCAGCCGGCGCGGAGCATGCCCTTCAGGTCGATGCCGCGGTTCTGGTAGAAGGTGCGGTCCTCGGCGGAGACGACGGCGTGCTGGGTGTCGAGCGGGATCTTGTCGATGGTGACGTCGGTGCGGTTGACGGCGCCGGTGCGGGCGATCTCGGTGGCGCCGTCGGAGTAGAGGTAGATGTTGTTCTGGGCGACGGCGTGGGCGTTGGGGTCGGGCACCGGGACGATGACGTAGAGCACGGCGAAGGCGGCGACGGCGGTCATCAGCAGGGTGACGACGGTGCCGAGGACGACTCGCCAGGTGGGCAGGAGTCGGCGCCAGAGCGGGAGGGCGCGGCGGGCCTGGCGTCGCAGGGCCCGTTTGGCCTGGCGGCGGGTGCTCACGGTCATGCCGAGATTATGTGCTATTTGACTGGCGCTCAGGTGTCGTCGGCCTCTGGCGGGCGTGTGCTCGCGGCGAGTTCGGGGCGGGTTCGGGGTGCGCGCGGGGCTTCCGGGGTCGGTGCGCGGGTCGGCGCGGGGGTGGTGGGAGCCCGGTCCGGGGGTCGGTACGGGCGCCGGTGAAAACCGGGTGCGGGGCTCGGGGCCCGGCGGTACGGTGAAAGGTGCAAACCACATAGCGCACCCGGTTCTGGCAGCTCCGCCCGATCGGCCCGGTACCCCCGGGTCCGGCAGGTCGGAGCCACTGGGGCGTGCGCGGACGCCTGCGGGCCGTCCTGTGCCCGTATTTGTCGACAAGGAGACAATATGCCGAATGCGCCCGGGCTCTACGCCGCCGTCGCGCGCGGATCCTTCCGCCGCTACTCCACCTACCGGGCCGCCACCCTGGCCGGCACCTTCACCAACACCGTCTTCGGCATCATCCTGGCCTCCTCCTTCCTCGCCCTCTGGCAGGCCCGCCCCAGCCTCGGGGGCTACGACCAGAGCCAGGCCGTCACCTACATCTGGGTCAGCCAGTCCCTGCTGGTCACCGTCGCCGTGTGGGGCGGCGGCTTCCAGGACGACGTCCAGGACCGCTTCCGCAGCGGGGACATCGCCGTCGACCTCTACCGTCCGGTCGACTTCCAGGGCTGGTGGCTGGCCACCGACCTCGGCCGGGCCGCCTTCCAGCTACTCGTCCGCGGCACCGTGCCACTGCTGGTCGGCGGGCTGGTCTTCCGGATCCGGCTGCCCGAACACCCGCTGACCTGGGCGGTCTTCCTGCTCTCTGCGCTGCTCGCGACCGTGGTCAGCTTCGGGCTGCGCTTCCTCGTCTCGATCACCGGCTTCTGGCTGCACGACTCGGAGGGGGTGCGCTCGGTGATGCTCGTCGTCTCGATGTTCTTCTCCGGGATGCTGCTGCCGATCGCGCTCTTCCCCGGCCCGCTCGGCACGCTCGCGCACGTCCTGCCGTGGGCGGCGCTGATCCAGGCGCCGACGGACGTCTTCCTGGAGCGCCGCAGCGGCGCCGGCCTGCTCGGCCCGCTCGGTTTCCAGCTCGCCTGGGCCGTCGTGCTGCTCGCCGCCGGCCGCGCGGCCCAGCTGCTGGCGACCCGCCGGGTGGTGGTCCAGGGTGGCTGAGACCCTCGCACCCGCCGTACCCCGGGACGGCCTGGCCGCCCGCACCGCCTGGGCCGTCCGCTCCTGGTGGATGTGCGCCTCGATGTGGATGCGCTCGACGATGGCCTACCGGGCGTCGTTCGCGCTGAACCTCGGCGCGAGCCTCGTCACGCACTCGCTCGACTTCGTCGTCCTGGTGCTGATGTTCCGCCACACGAACCAGCTCGGCGGCTGGACCCTGCCCGAGCTGGCCTTCCTCTACGCCACCGCCACCTTCTCGCTCGGCGTCGCCAACCTGCTGGTCGGCTCGGTCGACGGCCTCGGCCAGCGGATCGTCAACGGCACGCTGGACACCATGCTCATCCGGCCTGCCCCGGCCCTCGCCCAGCTGTGCGCCGAGCGCTTCTCGCTGCGCCGCCTCGGCCGCCCGGTCCAGGCACTCGTCGTGCTGGTCTGGTCGCTGGCCGAGCTGCACGTGACGTGGACCTGGGACCGCGTGCTGCTGGTGCCCGTCCTGCTGGTGTGCGGCTGCGTCATCTTCGGCGCGATCTGGATCGGCACGGCGACCGTCCAGTTCTGGTGGGGCGAGGCCAAGGAGATCCAGAACTCCGTCACCTACGGCGGCGCCACGCTGCTCCACTACCCGCCGACGATCTTCGCGAAGGAGCTGGTCGCCGGCGTCGTCTTCGGCGTCCCGCTGGCCTTCGTCAACTGGCTGCCCACGCTGCGCATCCTCGACCGCCCGGACCCGCTCGGCCTGCCCACCGCGTTCCAGTTCGCCTCCCCGGTGGCCGCCGCGCTCTGTATCGCCGCCGCCGGCCTCGCCTGGCGCGCCGGGCTGCGGGCCTACCGCGGGACCGGCAGCTGAACCCCACCACTTCGTAAGGAACTCCCCATGGCACTGATCGAACTCGAAGACGTCCGCCGCACCTTCACCGTCCGGGCCCGCACCGGCCGGTTCAGCCGGGTGAAGCGCGAGGTGCGCGCGGTGGACGGGCTCACCTTCGCCGTCGAGGCCGGCGAGTGCGTCGGCTACATCGGCCCGAACGGGGCCGGCAAGTCGACCACCATCAAGATGCTCACCGGCATCCTCGTCCCCAGCGGCGGGCGGCTGCGCGTCGCCGGGGTGGACCCGGCCCGCGAGCGCGTCGCGCTGGCCCGCCGGATCGGCGTGGTCTTCGGCCAGCGCACCACGCTCTGGTGGGACCTCCCGCTGCGCGACTCCTTCGAACTCGCCCGCCGGATCTACCGGATCCCCGATCCGAGGTACCGCGAGAACCTCGCCCGCTGCGTCGAACTCCTCGACCTGGCGGCACTGCTGGACACCCCCGTGCGCCAGCTCTCGCTCGGCCAGCGGATGCGCGGCGACCTCGCCGCCGCGCTCCTGCACGACCCGCAGGTGCTGTACCTGGACGAGCCGACCATCGGCCTGGACGTGGTCAGCAAGAGCAGGGTGCGCGAGTTCCTCCGCGAGGTGAACCGCGACCGCGGCACGACCGTCCTGCTCACCACCCACGACCTGACCGACATCGAGCAGCTCTGCGACCGGGTGATGGTCATCGACCACGGCCGGGTCGTCTACGACGGCGGGCTGGCCGGCCTGCACGACGCGGGGGAGAGCGAGCGGACGCTGGTCGTCGACCTCGCCGAGGCCCGCCCGCCGATCGAGGTGCCCGGCACGCGGGTGGTCAGGGTCGAGGGCCCGCGGCAGTGGCTGGCCTTCCCCGCGAAGGAGAGCGCCGCGCCGCTCGTCGCGGCGGTGGCGGCGCGGTACCCGCTGGTGGACCTGTCGGTGCGCGAACCGGCGATCGAGGACGTGATCGCGCGGATGTACGCGGAGGTCGCGATCGGCTGAGTGCGGTTGAGAGCGGTTGAGAGTGACTGAGGGCGGTTGAGAGTGACTGAGGGCGGCTGAGAACGGCCGGGATCTCGCAGGGTGAACCGCCGGCCGTCCGGTTGACCGCCGTCGCCCGTCCGGGGAGTTCCGTGACTCCCCGGCGGGTGCGCGGGTTGAGCCTGCGTCGACGTGCGCACCACGCACCGCGCACGGCGGACCCGATCGCTCACCGCACACCCCGACCGCCCACCGCACCGAGCACCCGAGGGGCAGCACGACCCGATGACCGGACCCGACGTGACCGTGGTGGTCGCGGTCTACAACACCATGCCCTACCTCACCGCCTGCCTGGACTCGCTGGTCGCCCAGACCCTCGCCCCCGGCCGGTTCGAGGTCGTGGTCGTCGACGACGGCTCCACGGACGGCGGCGAGGCCGTGCTGGACGACTACGCGGCCCGCCACCCCGGCCTCTTCCAGGTGGTGCACCAGCGCAACTCCGGCGGCCCGGCCGCCCCCACCAACCGGGCCCTGGCGTTGGCCCGCGGCCGCTACGTGCTGTTCCTCGGCGCGGACGACTGGCTCGGCGGCGAGGCCCTGGAGCGGCTGGTGACGGCGGCCGATGCGTGGGATTCGGACGTCGTCGTGCCCAAGCACGTCGGGGTGAACGGCCGGCTGGTGCCGCAGGGGATCTTCCACGCCAGCGCCGAGTCCGTCGGCTTCGCCGACTCGGCGCTCGCCTGGGCCCTGTCCGACACCAAGCTGTTCCGCCTCGACCTCATCCGGCGGCACGGGCTCTGCCGCGACGAGGGGCTGAAGGTCTTCTCCGACCAGCCGTTCACCCTGGAGGCCTGCCTGCGGGCCGGGCGCGTCTCCGTCCTCGCCGACTACGACTGCTACTTCCTCGTGCTGCGCGAGGACCGCGGCAACGTCACCGAGCGCGCCTCCGTCCTGGACCGGCTGCGCGGCATCGCCGCCCTCCAGCAGGTCGCGGCCGACCTCGCCGAACCGGGGGAGGAACTCGACGCGATCCGCGCCCGCAGCTTCGCGTGGGACGTGCCGCGCCTGCTCCGGGACGGCTTCCTGCTCCTCGACGACGACGTGCAGCACCGCGTCTGCGCCGAGGTCGGCCGCCTGGTCGACTGCTTCGGCGCCCGCGAGGTCTTCCACCGGCTGCCCGTCCCGGACCGGCTGCGCCTCGAACTGGCCGCCGCCGGACGGCCGGAGGCGCTGCGCGACCTGATCCGCTACGAGGCGGCGCACGGCGAGCCGCCGGTGGTCGTCGAGGGCCGCCGCCACTACGCCGGCTACCCGGCCTTCCGGGACGGCCAACTCGGGCTGCCCGACGAGCTGTTCCTCCTGCGGGAGACGGCCGAGACGGCGGACCCTGCGCCACCGCCGCCCAACCTCGCCCAGCAGCTGTGGCGCGGCATTGTCCCGGAGCACCTGCGCCGCGGCCTGCGGCGCTCCCCGGTGTGGCGCCGGCTGGCCAACTCGGTGAACGGAGGCCGGGGATGAGCGGGACCGGGCAGGGCGGGACGGGGCAGGGCGGGACCGGGCAGGACGGGACGGGGCAGGGCGGGACGGGGCAGGGCGGGCTGGACGTCTGCGTGGTCGGCCTGGGCAAGCTCGGCCTGCCGCTGGCCGTGCAGTTCGCGCTCAAGGGCCACCGGGTGACGGGCGCCGACATCGCGCCCCGGGTGGTCCGGTCCGTCAACCGGGGAGTGCCTCCGTTCCCCCGTGAGGAGGGTTTGGACGAGGCCCTGAAACGGGTCGTCGCCGAGGGGCTGTTGACCGCGACGACCGACACCACCACCGCCGTCGCCGGGGCGGAGGCCGTCGTCCTGGTGGTCCCCCTCGTCACCGCGGCCGACGGCACGCCGGACTTCGCCCTGCTCGACGCCGCCACCGACGCCGTCGCCGCCGGGCTGCGCCGGGGCACGCTCGTCAGCTACGAGACGACGCTCCCGGTCGGCGTCACCCGCGGCCGCTGGGCGCCCCGCCTCGCGGCCGGCTCCGGGCTGGCCGCCGGGGCGGACTTCGCCCTGGTCTTCAGTCCGGAGCGGGTGCGCACCGGCCGGGTCTTCGCCGACCTGCGGCGCTACCCCAAGCTGGTCGGCGGCGTCGACGCGGCGTCCACCCGGCGCGGCGCCGAGTTCTACCGCGCCGTGCTGGACTTCGACCCGCGCCCCGACCTGCCCCGGCCCAACGGCGTCTGGGAGCTGGCCTCGGCGGAGGCGGCCGAGTTCGCCAAGCTCGCCGAGACGACGTACCGGGACGTCAACATCGCGCTGGCCAACCAGTTCGCGCGGTACGCGGACCGGATCGGCGTCGACTTCGCGGCCGTCGCCGACGCGTGCAACTCGCAGCCGTACAGCCACCTGCACCGGCCGGGCATCGCGGTCGGCGGGCACTGCATCCCGGTCTACCCGCGGCTGTACCTGTGGAACGACCCGACGGCGACGGTCGTCCGGGCCGCGCGCGCGGCCAACCTGGAGATGCCCGGCTATGCGGTCGGGCTGCTGGACGGCGCGCTCGCGGGCGGCGTGGCCGGGCAGGGCGTGCTGGTGCTCGGCGCGTCGTACCGGGGCGGCGTCAAGGAGACGGCGTACTCGGGGGTGTTCCCGCTGGTCGAGGCGCTGGCGGCGGCGGGCGCGCGGCCGTACGTCGCCGATCCGCTGTACGACGGGGACGAACTGACGGCGCTCGGGCTGCCCCCGCACGCCGGGGAGCCGGTGGCGGCGGCGGTGCTGCAGGCGGACCACCCGGAGTACCGGGAGCTGGGGCCGGAGGACCTGCCGGGGGTGCGGGTGCTGCTGGACGGGCGGCGGTGCACGGACCCGGAGCGGTGGGCGGCGCCGGGGGTGCGGCGGATCGTGCTGGGCGGGGCGTGAGGGGGCTGGGTGGGGCGTGAGGGGGCTGGGTGGGGCGTGAGGGGGCCGGGCGGGGTGTGAGCTCAGCCGTCGGGGGCGCGTGATCGCGGGGCGCGCCCCCGCTCGCGCTGCCCAGCGGGCAGACTGGCGGGGTGAGCGACGAAGCCTTCAGCGGGACCGGCCCCGGGGTCAGGTTCACCGCGGCCGATGAGGAGAAGAGACGCGGCGTCCGCCGGATGAAGACCATCGCGACCGGCCTGCTGGCCTTCGCGACCCTGGTCTTCGCCCTGTCCACGTGGGCCAAGGCGGCCGGCGCGGGCGCCTGGGCCGGGTACGTGGCCGCCGCCGCGGAGGCGGGCATGGTCGGCGCGCTGGCCGACTGGTTCGCGGTGACGGCGCTGTTCCGCCGCCCGTTCGGCCTGCCGATCCCGCACACCGCGATCATCCCGACGAAGAAGGACGCGTTCGGCCGCTCGCTCGGCGACTTCGTCGGGGAGAACTTCCTCTCCGGCCAGGTGGTCCGCGGCCGGCTCGCCGCCCTCGGCATCGGCCGCCGGCTGGGGGAGTGGCTGGCCGCGCCGGGCAGCGCCGAGCGCGTCACCAAGGAGGCGTCGGCGGCGCTGCGCGGCGTGCTCGCGGTGCTGCGCGACGACGACGTGCAGGCGGTCGTCGGCGAGGCGGTCACCAGGCGGGCGGCGGCCACGTCGGTGGCCGAACCGATGGGCCGGATGATGGGCAAGGTGGTCGCGGACGGCGGGCACCACGGCGTGGTCGACCTGGTGGCCGTCCGCGCGCACGGCTGGCTGACGGCCAACCACGAGGAGGTCGTGCAGCGGGTCACCCAGAAGACGCCGGGCTGGACGCCGAAGTTCATCGACCACCAGGTCGGCGAGCGGGTCTACAAGGAGCTGATGCGGTTCGTCACCGACATCAGGGACGACCAGGACCACCCGGCCCGCGGCGCGATCGACAAGTTCCTCGCCGACTTCGCCACCGAGCTCCAGACGGACCCGGAGACCATCGCCCGGGTCGAGCGGGCCAAGGTCGAGATGCTCGCCCGCCCCGAGGTGCAGGACCTGATCGCCTCCACCTGGGCGGCCGTCCGCACGCTGGTGCTGAACGCGGCGGAGGACGAGGACAGCGAACTGCGCCGGCGCATCCGCGACGGCGTGCGGCGCTTCGGCGCACGCCTGGCCACGGACGCCAAGCTCCAGGCCAAGGTGGACGGCTGGCTCCAGGACGCGGCCCGGTACCTGGTCGACACGTACCGCACGGAGATCACCTCGCTGATCTCCGAGACGGTGGCGGGCTGGGACGCCGACGACGCGTCGCGCAAGATCGAGGCCAACGTGGGCCGCGACCTGCAGTTCATCCGCATCAACGGCACGGTGGTCGGAGCCCTGGCCGGCCTGCTGATCCACACGGTGGCGGTGTCCCTGGGCGGCTGACCGGGGCCCTTCCCGCGCTCCGCCCCGGGCCCCGTGCCTCTCTTCGGCTCCATCCTGGCGCTCCTCTTCCCCCTCACCTCGGTCTCCCCGCAGACCTCCGGCCCTTCCCGTCGACGGCCCCCTATCCTTGGCGACACAGCGAACGCGCGTAGAGCAGCAGGAAAGAAGGGAACGACCGTGGTCCAGCCGGACGGAAGTCGGATCGGAAACCCCACCGGGGCCCGGGGCATCGAGGCGTTCATCGCCGGCATGCCCAAGGCGGAACTGCACGTCCACCACGTCGGCTCGGCCTCGCCGCGGGTCGTCGCCGAACTGGCCGCCCGCCACGCCGGGCAGTCGAAGGTGCCGGCGGACCCGGCGGCGCTCGCCGAGTACTTCACCTTCACCGACTTCGCGCACTTCATCGAGGTGTACCTGAGCGTCGTGGACCTGGTCCGCGACGCCGAGGACGTCCGCTCGCTCACCTACGGCGTCGCCGAGGACATGGCGCGCCAGAACATCCGGTACGCCGAGCTGACGATCACCCCGTACTCCTCGGTGAAGCGCGGCATCCCGGAGGTCGCCTTCATGGAGGCGATCGAGGACGCCCGCTTGCGCGCCGAGAAGGAGCTCGGCGTCGTGCTGCGCTGGTGCTTCGACATTCCGGGCGAGGCGGGCCTGGAGGCCGCCGAGGTCACCGCGCGGCTCGCGACGGAGCTGGCGCCGGAGGGCCTGGTGAGCTTCGGCCTGGGCGGTCCGGAGATCGGTGTGCCGCGCCCGCAGTTCAAGCCGTACTTCGACCGGGCGCGCGCGGCCGGTCTGCGCTCCGTCCCGCACGCCGGTGAGACGACCGGCCCGGAGACGGTGTGGGACGCGCTCCGGGTGCTGGGCGCCGAGCGGATCGGCCACGGCACGCAGTCCGTGAAGGACCCGGCGCTGCTGGACTACCTGGGCGAGCACCGGATCCCGCTGGAGGTCTGCCCGACCTCGAACATCGCCACGCGCGCGGTGGAGCGGATCGAGGACCACCCGATCAAGCAGATGGTGGACGCCGGGCTGCTGGTCACGATCAACAGCGACGACCCGCCGATGTTCGGCACGGACCTGAACACCGAGTACGCGGTGGCGGCGCGGCTGCTGGGCCTGGACGAGGCGGGCGTGGCCGGGCTGGCGCGCAACGCGGTGGAGGCGTCGTTCCTGGACCAGGCCGGCAAGGCGCGGCTGGCCGGCGAGATCGACGCGTACCTGGCGGGGTGGCAGGGCTAGTTCCCCGCGTTCTCCCTGCGTTTCCCCTGGTGAACCGCCCCGTCGGCCTCGGTCGGCGGGGCGGTTCCGCGTTGTTCGGCGCCATGTTTCCGGGGGTGGTGCTTACATGGCGCCAAAGTGGTGCCATTAATCGCTCGACATGGCGCCACCCCCGTGCCATAGTTGAGCCATGGACCTCACGCCGTACGTCGAAAACCTTCGGAACGAGCTCGCGGTGGCCGCGGGCACGGGCGGGGAAGAAGCCCGTGCGCTGGCCGAGCGGCTGACGCTGCCGCTGGAGTCGGCCGTGCGGCTCACGCTGCTCAACGCCCTGTCGGCCGCCACGAGTGAGATCACCCGTGAGCTCGCGCCGGGCTCGGTGGACGTGCGGCTGCGCGGCACGAACCCCGAGTTCGTGGTGAGCGTGCCGCCGAGCAGTGACGCCTTCCCGCACGAGGTGGAGCCGGTCGCGCCGCCGATGGCGCCATCACTGGCGCCACTGGCGCCGCCCGTGGCGTCGGAGTCGGACGAGGGCGGCACTGCCCGGATCAATTTCAGACTCCCGGCCCACCTCAAGACGAGGGCCGAGGATGCCGCCGGGCAGGAGGGCCTGTCGCTCAACGCCTGGCTGGTCCGGGTCGTGGCGGGCGCGCTGGAGGGCGGCGAGCCGGTCGCGAGGCCGGCCGTCCAGCCCCAGCCGCAGTCCCGGCGCGGCCGGGGGCAAGGGTTCACCGGCTGGGTCCGGTAACGCTTCTCCGCACCACCCGTACGGCCTGCACTGCTTCACACCATCAACGTCACCCCCGCTCCGACCAGCGGGAACAGCCTTCGAAGCCAAGAGGACGGGACAGCCATGCCCACGTACGAGACCAACGGCCCGATCACCGCCGTCATCGAGTTCGACATCGCCTCGGTGCGGATCCGCGCCGGCAAGCGCACCGACGTCGTCGCCGAGGTGACGCCGTCCAACTCCGCCGTCGAGCTGGACGTCAAGGCCGCGCAGCAGACGAAGGTCGACTTCGCCGGGGGCCGGCTCACCCTGAAGGGCCCCCGCAAGCGCAACGTGTTCGGCCGCGTCGGCTCGGTCGACGTCCTGATCAAGCTGCCGGCCGGCTCGGAGGTCGACGGTGACGCCCCGCTGGCCACCTTCGTCACCGAGGGCCCGCTCGGCGACTGCCGGGTGAAGACCTCGCTCGGCCGGATCCACGTGGACAGCGCGGCGAACGTCTGGCTCAAGACGGACAGCGGGGACGTCCGGCTGGGCTCGGCCGACGGCGACGCGGAGGTCTCCGGCCTCGGCCGGATCGAGATCGGCACGGTGCTCGGTGCGCTGACGGTCAAGAACAGCACCGGTGACACCGAGGTCCGCGAGGTCCACGGGGAGCTCAAGGCCAATGCCTCCTTCGGCCGGATCGAGGTCGGCACCGCGCACGCCGGGGTGGACGCCAAGACGGCGCACGGCCCGATCCGGATCGGCCGGGTGGAGCGCGGCCGGGTGTCGCTGCAGACGGCCCTCGGGGAGCTGGAGGTCGGCATCGCGGAGGGCACGGCGGCCTGGCTGGACGTGCACAGCAAGCACGGCCGGCTGCGCAACGAGCTGGGCGCGACGGAGGGTCCGGGCGAGGCCCGCGAGACCGTCGAGGTCCGGGCGCAGACCGAATTGGGCGACATCACCGTCCGGCGGGCGTGATGGCGGCGATCTCGGCGGTCGGACTGACCAAGGCGTACGGGGAGAAGGTCGTGCTGGACGGCATCGACCTGGAGATCGCGGCGGGCACGGTGTTCGCCCTGCTGGGGCCGAACGGCGCCGGCAAGACGACGACGGTGGAGATCCTCTCCACACTGATCCCGGCGGACGGCGGGGTGGCCCGGGTGGCCGGGCACGACGTCGTCCGCGAGGGGGACGGAGTCCGGGCGGCGATCGGGGTCACCGGGCAGTTCTCGGCGGTGGACAACCTGCTGACGGCCGAGGAGAACCTGATGCTGATGGCGGACCTCAACCACCTCCGCCGTCGGGAGGGGCGGAGGCGGGCGGAGGAGCTGCTGCGGCGGTTCGACCTGACGGAGGCCGCGCGGAAGCCGGTGTCCACCTTCTCGGGCGGGATGAGGAGGAAGCTCGATCTGGCGATGACGCTGGTCGGGAATCCCCGGGTGATCTTCCTGGACGAGCCGACGACGGGGCTGGATCCCCGCAGCCGGCGCACGATGTGGGAGATCATCCGGGGGCTGGTGGCGGACCACGGGGTGACGGTCTTCCTCACCACGCAGTACCTGGAGGAGGCGGACCAACTCGCCGACCGGATAGCCGTGCTGGACGGTGGCCGGATCGTGGCGGAGGGCACGGCCGAGGAGCTCAAGCGGATCGTTCCGGGCGGGCGGATCCGGGTGCAGTTCGCGGACGCGGGCCAACTCGATGCGGCGGCGGAGCTGTTCGATTACGCGACGGCGGACGCCGAGGGGCTGCGCCTGGACATCCCGGGCGACAACTCGGTGGTCACGGTGAAGGCGGTGCTGGACGCGCTCGACAACGCGGGCGTGCGGGCGGAGTCGCTGGTCGTGGAGACGGCGGATCTGGACGACGTGTTCCTGACGCTGACGGGGGAGGGTGCGCGATGAGTGCGACGTATGTGATGAGCGACTCGCTCACGATGCTGCGGCGGAACCTGAAGCACGCGCTGCGGTATCCGGCGATGACGTTCTCGGTCGTGCTGATGCCGATGATGATCCTGGGGCTGTTCAACTACGGGTTCGGCGGGGCGCTGGGCGCGGGGATCGGCGGTGGGAACTACATCGACTACGTGGCGCCGGGGATCGTGCTGATGACGGCGACGGCGGGGTCGGTGGCCACGGCGGTGGGCGTCTGCGTGGATATGACCGAGGGGATCGTCAACCGTTTCCGGACGATGGCGATATCGCGGTCGGCGTTCCTGGCCGGGCACGTGGTCGGGAGCGTCATCCAGACGATGGTCGCGCTGGTGCTGGTGATAGGCGCGGCGCTGGCGATGGGGTTCCGGCCGCACGCGGGGTTCGTGGAGTGGCTGGCGGCGGCGGGGCTGCTGGGGTTCGTGACGCTGGCGCTGACGTGGATATCGGCGGGGATCGGGCTGGTGTCGAAGACGCCGGAGAGCGCGAGCAACACGCCGCTGCCGCTGACGTTCCTGCCGTTCATCGGGAGCGCGATCGTCCCGCCGGATTCCATGCCGACGGTGCTGAGGTGGTTCGCGGAGTACCAGCCGTTCACGCCGATCATCGAGACGCTGCGGGGGCTGCTGATGGGGACGGAGATCGGCAGCAGCGGGTGGAGCGCGGTGGCGTGGTGCACGGGCCTGACGGTGGTCGGGTTCGTGTGGTCGAAGAAGGTGTTCTACCGGAGGTGACGGGGGTATCGCCGGTACGGCCCGGGTGACGGAGACGTCGCCCGGGCCGGGGGCGTTGCTACCAGCGGTCGATGCCCATGGTGTTGGCGGCGCTGTGGATGGCGTTGTAGTGGGGGATGGACATGTCCGACTTCTTGTCCTTGGGCGGGAGGTTCTTGTCCTTGGCGCGGAACTCGTCCCGGGCGGAGGCGAGGAGCGAGGTGCCGTAGGAGACGGGGACGTCGGGCTTGCCGTGGACGGGGTGGGACTTGGCGGCCGTCTGGCTGCCGGCGTTGGCGAGGATGTTGCGGGCCTGGTTGTAAGCGGCGGCCTTGACGGTGGAGGGGTTGCGGGTGGAGGAGGAGACGGAGGGGGTAGCGGAGGCCACCGGGGCAGCGACGACACCGAGGGCCGCGATGGTGGCGAGGGAGACGAGAACGTTTCGCATGGTCGTGTTCATGATGGCGTCGCTACCCCGTGGTTAGAGGTCGAACTCCCCGGATCGGATCGCAGCGACCAGATCCCGCCATTCGGCGGTGGTGAGTTGGGCGATGCCATCAGGAACCAGACTGCTCCGCACATAGACGGTGTCTGAGGAGACCGCTATCTCAGGGCAGCTCGCTCCATCCGGGCACGCTTCCGGCCGCTTCCAGTGAAGTGTTTCCATCAGATCTCTTTCTTGATCAGCCGTATGACATCGCGAGACTGGGCCTCCGTCAGTGATCGCTCTGTCATCGTGTTGATGATGTGGCGGTAATTCTCCAGCTGCTTCTGCTCGTGGAGGAAAGCTGGTCCGCCGACCGCGTCGAGCTGGACCGTGTCGAGTCGAGGCACCGGTCCCATCGCGTAGATGATGCCTTGCCCGGCGCCCATGAAGCCGTTGGAGCTGAAGCTGACCACCCGCAGCGTCACGTGGTCCAACTCCGAGTACTCAAGCATCTTGTCCAGCTGGCGCTTTGCTGCGTCACGTCCGCCGAACAGCATGCGCAGAGCAGCCTCGTGCACCAAAGCCGAGTAGGGCCGAGCTCCTTCGCCCATCACCAATGCCGACCGTCGAACCCGATGCTCGACACGGGCCTCCAGGAGGCGCGGTGAGAGCGGCGGGTAGAGATCCTTGAAGATTGCTCTCCCGTACTCCTCGGTCTGCATCGCTCCTGGCACATGCGAGACCTGGTACGTGCGCATTCCTCTGGCGAAATGCTCCATCTCCGCGATGTCGAGGAATCCCGTCGGCACAGATCCTCGGAACTCCTCCCACCAGCCCCGATGGCGTTCCTCGGCCATGACCCCAAGCGCCTCCACGTACTCGGCATCGCCCTCCTCGAACTCGGAGGCGAGCATGCGTACGCGGTCGGCGCTGATCGGGTAGTTCCCCTTCTCGATCTGCGTGATCTTCGTTCTGGCGAAGCCGAACAGCGCGGCAGCTTGGGCGGTCGTGCGGCCAGCGCAGTCGCGCATCTTCCGCAGCTCGGTTCCTACCCGTTCCTGCCTTGCTGATGGGGTAGTTCGTGGTGGCATGCCCCAAGCATCCATCGCGACCCATCGGAGGGTCCAGCAATCCACCGATCGAGTGAAGGCTGGTGGTAGAAGTACCCCAACATGTACCACTCATGCTCTACAGTCGGTGCTGCGCCGATCACTCGCTGGCGCGTCAAATCCCTTACACCGCTGGGAGAATCCCATGCGTAACCTCAACTCGCCCTCCCTCACGATCTCCCGTGAGGCCCTCCGCGAAGCGATGGCCAGGGCCGGATGGCCGCCCTCCGCCATCGCCGACGCCGAACTCGCGCTCGTCGAACTGATCGTCAACGCCTGGCGTCACGGCGAGACGACGTCGCCCGTCGTCCTGATCGTCTTCCTCCGCAACACCCTCCGGGTCACCGTCGCCGACCGCAGCGCGACGCTCCCTGAACCCCGGAACCCCTCCGCCCTCTCCGAGACCGGCCGGGGCCTCCAACTCGTCAAGGGCCTCACCCACCGCTGGGGCGTGGAGCCCCAGAAGCTCGGCAAGACGGTCTGGTTCGAGCTGGACGGTGCCGCGTGAACGCCCTGCATCCGATCCACCCCTCCGACCCCGCGATCCGGCACCTCACCACCCGCCAGATCATCGAGCTGATCGTCGAACTGCGATCCGAGAGCCGCGAATTCGGCCTTCTCTGGCCCTCCGCCAAACCCGGCGAGACCGCGATGAACGGCCGCGTGCTGGTGAACCTCGGCAACATCCCGGCCAGCACGCTCATCAATCTGCTGGCGCTGCTGCGCGACTACAACCGTCACCGGGGCCACCGGTGCTCGGACTGCTGATCCTGATCATCCTGGCGGCGATCGTCGGCGCCGTCTGCGAAGCCCGGAGCCGAAAGGTCCGCAGGGGCCGATGAGGCATGCTGGTCGCCGTGAACCTCTCCTTCACCCCGCCGCCCCCGTACGACCTCGGCCCGGACCCGGACCTCCACCTCTGGTTGGCGGAATGGGTCGAGTTGATGCCCGACCGGATCGTCCACCTCGGATCCGACGACGGCCGCAGCCACGGCCGGTTGTGCTGGGACGTGTTGGAGCCGACCGGCCTGCTCCACCCGCACTGTGGACACTGCAAGCACGGGCACGGGGGGCCGCGGGATGTGCGGGCGATGGAGGCCGCGCTGGCGATCGTGGTGTCGCCGGAGGAGGCGCCACCGTGGATCGCCGGCACCCTCATCCGGGACCTCGTGTACCGGGGCGGGGACGGCCCGATGCGACCGGTGGCCGACGCGATCGGCCTCGGGCTGGTGACACTGCTGGGCCCGGATGCCCAGTGGCGGGCCAACGGCTCGACGGCGTACGGAGAGGGGCCGCGGGGGCGCGTGTCGTGGCGTTCGGTCACCGAGGCGACGTTCGACGCGGCGATCGTCGGGATCGGCAACGGTCACGCGGTGGTGATCGCGGCGACGGGGGAAGACTAGAAGCTGCGGAGATCGTAGAGGTAGGACTTGCCGCCCTTCCAGCTGCGCCAGGGCCCAAGGGGCGGGAACGGCTCCTCGCCACCCGCACGCCCCAGCAGTGGCCAGGAGTTGGCAATCCCGTGCGCATCGACGGTGCACCACCCCCGGTCGGGGAACCAGCGGCACCAGAGATCCAGATCGAGCCGCTTGAACGAGGGCCTGCCGTTGAAGTCGCCATCACGGAGGAACCGATACGTCAGGCCATCCACCCGCCGAACGAACTCGATCAACAAGGCACCCCACCTCCTCTCCCGAAGCGCCCAAGATAGCCCCCACCCCACCCGACTTCGCGCACAATTCGCACCCCCTCAAGCGCCCGTCCGCCAGCCACCGAAGGCCCGACGCATCGCGAGAAGTCGGCCAATCCGACTTCGAGCGCGATCCCCACACCTCGTGCGCGTCCCCGTCCCGTCAGCTCGGCGGGACACAGGAAGTCGGCCGGTCCGACTTCCTGTACAAGGTCGCGGGCCTCATGCACGCCGCCCGCCACCGCTCCGAGGGCAACTGGCGCCCAGCAGACGCGGCGACCGGGCCGCTGCACGTGGCCAGAAGCCCGCCGCGGCGCAGGAAGTCCGCTGGGCCGACTTCCTGTGCGATCCGCCGAAGAAGAAAGGTTCCTGCCGCCGTGGCCAAGGATGTCCTGGCATAGGAAGTCGATGCGGCCGACTTCCTATGCGGCGCTTGTCCCGGCATCTGCCCGGTAGGCGGCTGGTTGGGGCCCGCGTGAGAAGTCGACCCAGCCGACTTCTCGTGCGCCTGGACGTGCCAAAGCAGAAGAAACGCTCCTGCTGCAGTGCGTGGCCAGGTCCGCCCACTGCCGGCGCCCGGCGTAGGAAGTCCGCTGGGCCGATTACCTGCACAATCCGCCGAAGAAGAAAGGTTCCTGCCGCCTTGGCCGAGGATGCCCTGGCGTAGGAAGTCGACGCGGCCGACTTCCTATGCGGCGCTTGTCGCGGAATCTGCCCGGTGGCCCCGGTGGGGGTGCATCTGCCGCGCTGGCGGCTGGCTGGGATCCGCACGAGAAGTCGACCCAGTCGACTTCTCGCGCGCCCGAACGTGCCAAGGCAGACGAAACGCTCCTGCCGCCGTGCGTGGCCAGGTCCGCCCACTGCCGGCGCCCGGCGTAGGAAGTCCGCTGGGCCGACTTCCTGTTCGATCCGCCGAAGAAGAAAGGTTCCTGCCGCGTCGGCTGAGGATGCCCTGGCATAGGAAGTCGATGTGGCCGACTTCCTGTGCGGGGCCTGTCGCGGGATCTTCCTAGTGCCGCATCAGGCAACGTTCGCCCTGGTGACGACTTCGCGTAGGCGCTCGTCGGCGGCGTGCTTGTTCCGCCAGATGATGCAGCGGCGGATCATACTGCCCTGTTCTTTGTGGCTGGCGTGGTCGGTGCCGTCGAGGGCGAAGTAGCGAAGGGCGGTGAACTGGGCCTCGATCCGGTTGAGCCAGGAGCTGTTGGTCGGGGTGTAGGCGATCGCGACGTTGTTCGCCGCCGCCCGCGTCCCGACCCGCTGGCACCGCTTCGTCGTCAGGTGCGGCGAGTAGTTGTCGCAGACGATCGCGATCCGCACTTCCGCGGGGTGCAGTGAGCGCAGGTAGCGGCAGAACTCCAGGAACTTGGAGCGGTTCCTGGTCTTCTTGACGTGGCCGTAGAGCTGGCCCTTGGCGAGGTCGTATGCGGCGAACAGGTGCCGGACGCCGTGCGGTCGGGTATAGGTGGCCCGCCGCCGGGGTCTGGGCTCGCGGTCGGGGTCCTTGCCCTTGCCGCCGCGTTCGGCCCACTGCCGGCCCGGGTGCGGCTGGAGGTTGAGCGGACCGAACTCGTCCAGGCAGAAGACGGCTTCGGGCTCGCCCTCTTCGGGAATGACCTCGCCGTCGGCGATCGCGTAGAGGTGTTCGACCCGGGCTTTCTTGGCTGCGTAGTCGGGATCCTTCGAGGTCTTCCAGGTTTTCACGCGTTGAAACGAGACGCCCTTCTCACGGAGCAGGACCCGAAGGCCCTCGTGGCTGATGTCGTCGACCACCCCCTCGGCGATCAGGAAGTCGGCCAGCTTGGCCAGGCTCCAGGTCGAGAACGGCAGGCCGTGCTCGGCCGGCTTCGACTTGGCGATCTTCTTGGTCTCCCGGCGCTCGGGCAGCGTGAACGTCCTCGGCCGTGCGCCCTTGTATTTCGGGCAGAGCGAGTCGAAGCCGTCGGCGTTGAAGTTGTGGATCACGTCGCGGACCCGGTCCGCGCCGGTGAACGTGACCTCGGCGATCTTCGCCACGGGCATTCCCTGGGCCGACAGCAGCACCATCCGGGCCCGCCGCCAGGTCACCACCGACCCAGTGCCCCGGCGGACGATCCGCAGCAACCGCCCGCCCTCGCCGTCATCAATCTCACGGACCCTTACTCGTTCTGCCGTGCACCAACAGCCTCGCGTCAGGAGCGGACGGGGACAGGAGCGCGTTCGGTGTGCGCTACCTGGCGCGGCGCCGCCGTAGCTCCTCCAGCCACTCTCGTACCTGCTCGTCGTTGTGCAGGTACGGCTCCTCGGGCCCCGGCCGCAAATCGATCCCGTGGAGGTGCTCCAGCGCCCACAGTGACAGGTCGTCCCATTCCAATTCGTCATCGAGGAACCAACGCCCGGCCCACCGGTCGGCTGCATCCCGGCTTACGCGTCCGTCGGCCACAGCAGAGAACCACGACTCGATCTCGTCCAGGTCTGGCTGATCTCTTCCATTCACGGCCTCACCGTATCCAGGCCAGGGCAAAGGCTGTCTGACGCGGCACCAGTGGCCCCGGCGGGGGTGAATCTGCCGTGCTGGCGGCTGGTTGGGATCCGCACGAGAAGTCGACCCAGCCGACTTCTCGTGCGCCCGGACTTGCCAAGGCAGAAGAAGCGTTTCTGCCGCCGTGCGTGGCCAGGTCCGTCCGTTGTCGGCGCCCGCAGGAGCCCGTGCCGGCGTAGGAAGTCCGCTGGGCCGACTTCTCGTCCAATCCGCCGAAGAAGAAAGGTTCCTGCCGCCTTGGTCGAGGATGCCCTGGTGCAGGAAGTCGACGCGGCCGAATTCCTACGCGGCGCTCGTGCCGGCATCTGCCCGGTGGCCCGGTGGGGGTGCATCTGCCGTGCCGAGGGTGCACCCGAGAAGTCGGCCACGTCGACTTCTTGCGCAGACGCCTCGCCTTACGCACGCTGCTCGGAGCGCCTCTTCGGCGAACTGGGCTCCCGAGTGGGGCCCGGTGCCCAATGGGTGCGTCGAACGGCCGTTGTCCGTCCGCTGGCCAGCGAGGTTGGCCCGCAAAAGCCCAGTGTGGCCGACCGCTTCGATAGCACACAGGAAGTCGGACCGGCCGACTTCCCACGCAATTGCGGGCCTCAACCGCGTGACCGTGCTCGGGGTGCGCGGTGGCTTGCCCGCATGAGTCGGACGGGGCTGGCCGGCTCAGCGTGGCGCGGGAAACCGGCCGGGCCGACGTCCCGCGCGAGCCGCATGCCTCACTCTTGCACTGCTCGCCGCCACTCCGACGGGCTGAGTCCTCGGGCGCGCTTGAACGCGACGCTGAACGCGAAGGCGTCCTCGTAGCCGACGTCCCGTGCCACCGCCGCGATGGTGTCGTCGCCGTTCCGGAGGAGGCTCGCGGCCAGGTCCATCCGCCAGCCGGTGAGGTAGGTGAGCGGCGGCTCGCCCACCAGCGTGGCGAACCGCGCCGCGAACGCGGCCCGCGACAGCCCGACCCGTCCGGCCAGTTCGGCGACCGTCCAGCGGTGGGCCGGTTCCTCGTGCAGGAGCCGCAGTGCGTCGCCGACGGCCGGGGTCGCCAACGCGCGGAACCAGGAGGGGGATTGGGCCTCCGGCCGGGTGCACCACGCGCGGAGGGCGAGCACCAGGACGAGGTCCAGGAGGCGGTTCAGGACCGCATCCTGCCCGGGCTCCTCCTCGGCGACCTCGGCGGCGAGCAGGTCGAGCGCGCCGCGGGTTCGGGGGCCCGCGGGTACGACGGCCAGCGGCGGGAGCATGCCCAGCAGGCGGCCGCCGAAGTCGTCGCGCAGGTCGTACGCGCCACGGAGCAGGGTGGTGGCGCCGGGTAGCCCGTCGCCGTACGTGCGCGGGGCGAGGTTCTGATGCGCCGGGCCATTGAGGTACTGCTTCACGCCGGCGCGGATCACCACCTGGGGCGGGGTGTCAGGATCGTCGGCGATCGTGTACCGGCCGGCTCCCGTGATCAGCGCGATGTCACCGGCGGTTAGCCGCACCGGGGTCGTACCCGGTTCCTCGTCGAGCCGGATCGACGCGTGCCCGCCGAGTGCCGCGATGACGGTGAGGGGCGGGGGATCGGCGAAGGTCATCGACCAGGGCGGGCGCTGCACCAGTTGCCGCGCCTGGGCGTTGCTCGCGCGGGCCCGGTGGAGGAGATCACTGAGGACGTCCATGGCGGCTCACGCTAGACGATCGCAAAGGAGACGGCGACGATCTCCCATGGATCGTCTGCCCCCAGCGGGATTTCCTGGTGGGCATGCAGACATTCCTCGTTCTCGGCGGCACGGGCACGACCGGCCGCCGCATCGCCCGCCGCCTGCGCGCCTCCGGTCACCCCGTTCGTACGGCTTCTCGCAGCGGCGGCGACGTCCACTTCGACCTTGGCGACCCGGCGAGTTGGGCGCCGGCACTGGACAGCGTCCGCGCCGCCTACCTGATGGAGCCCGACCTCCGTCCGGGCGCCGACCGCCACGAACGCCTTCCGAGGCTCGTCGCCGGAGCCGTGGCGGCGGGGGTGCGGCGCCTGGTGCTGCTCTCCGCCCACGGGGTGGGCGAGGCGGGTGACGACCACCCGCTGAAAGCCGCCGAGCAGGCGGTGCGCGAATCGGGCGTGGAGTGGACGGTGCTCCAACCCGGCTGGTTCGCGCAGAACTTCAGCGAAACGTTCTGGCTTCCGGGCATCGAGGCCGGAAACCTCGCCCTCCCCGCCGGGGACGGGCGGACGCCGTTCATCGACGCCGAGGACATCGCCGACGTGGCGGTGGCCGCCCTCACCGCCGGGGCCGGCCACAACGGCCAGACGTACCAACTGACCGGCCCCCGCCCGCTCGGCTTCGCCGAAGCCGTCGAGCGGATCGCCACCGCGACAGGCCGCCCGATCAGCTACACCCCCATCGCGCCGGAGGCGTACCTGGAACTCCTGACCGCCCAGGGCACCCCGCCCGCCGTCGCCCGCATCTTCACCAACCTGCTCATCGACATCCGCGAGGGGAGGGGTATCACCGTCTCCGACGGCGTTGAACGAGCCCTCGCCCGCCCGCCCCGCTCGTTCGAGGACTTCGTCGCCGGCAGTCGGCTCAGCCGCAATCCACGTACGCCGAGGCGACCGTGACGGGCTGGGTGCTCCCGGGGGCGGTGAGGTCGGTGAGGGGCCCGTTGGCCCACTTCGCCTCCCCGCCGAGGTCCCGCTCGGGGAACAGCCCGACCGCACAGTCCTCGCCGGCGGGGAGGGGCGTACGGACCGACTTGGCCTGCACCGAGGGCGTGATGCCGGTGATGTCGGAACCCCGAAGCTGTGACAGCGGCCCCTGCCACACGATGGCCCCGCGCCCGCCCTTCCCCGAGTACAGACACACGTTCGCCTTGGCGCACCCCTCGGCAGCCTGAGCAGCCGGCCCGAACGCCAGCGGCGCGCCGAGCAGGGCGGCCGAGGTCAGGCAGACGGCGAGGGTTCGTATCCGTCGCATGTGGATCATTGCTCCCAGGATCCGTGCGGGCCCCACGGCGGGCCCGCAAAGTGTCGCCATGCTGACATGTACACCACCGTGATTTCCCTCGATGTGTCCGCGCTTTCTCCCGGTCGGCGTCGGAAGTCGAGCCGTGCATCGGTGCCCACGCACGAGAAGTCGATCCCGCCGACTTCTCGCGACTGCAGAAGGGGGAACGTTCCTGCGCCTGCCGGAAACGGTGGGGGGGGGGTGGGAGTGTAATTTAACGGACGCAACTTGTTCTCTAAGGGCGCGCTCTCCCCGCTCTCCGCGGGTGTGGGGGGGTGTGCGCGCCGCCCCGCGGGGGCGCGGGGGGGGGCGCAGCCACACACCCCCCCACCCCCCACCCCCCCCCCCCCCCCCCCCGCCTCGCTCCCCCAGCTGCGAGGGATGCCGGGGCTGTGGGGCTGCGCGAAAAGTCGACCTCACCGACTTCTCGCGCGGAGGCCGGCCGTTGCTCAGCTGCCCGTGTCGAAACGTTCCTGCTGGCTGCCGCGAGCTGAGGCGCCGGCAAGAGGCGTCATGCGCGGAAGGCCGGCTGCGTGGCCAGGTGATCCGGCCCGCGCGAGAAGTCGACCCAGCCGACTTCTCGCGCCAGGGCCGTCCGGGAGGCAGAAACGTTCCCGCAGCCGGCGAAGGAGCGCCTTGCGCAGGAAGTCGATGTGGCCGACTTCCTGTGCGGCGTCCACGGGAGGCCCGCCCAGTGGTTTCGGTGTGGGTGCTCCTGCTGCGGCGGTGTGCGGTCAGGTCCTGCGTAGGAGGTTGACCTCGCCGACTTTCTGCGCGGCGTTTGCCTTGGGGTCTGCTTGGTTGTGTCGGGGGCTTGCACAGGAAGTCGATGTGGCCGACTTCCTGTGCGGCGTCTCCGGGAGGCCCGCCCAGTGGTCTCGGTGTGGGTGCTTCTGCTGCGGCGGTGTGCGGTTAGGTCCTGCGCAGGAAGTCGACCTCGCCGACTTCCGGCGCACGGGGCCTCGGGCGGCGGCCGCGGATCCAGAAGGCGGTGGCCTGCCCGGGGATGTGACGGCTGTCGGTGGGCGGGAGAAGTCGGCCGAGTCGACTTCTCGCTTTCTCGCTCAACCGGCCACCCGCACCACGTACTTGCCCGTCGCCCTCCCCGCCTCCATGGCGTCGTGGGCGGCGGGGACGTCGGTGAGGTCGGCCAGTTCGGTGACGGGGAGGGGGAGGTGGGCCCCGGCGAGGAAGTCCATGGCGCGGCGGATCGCGCGGGCCAGCTTCGCGGGGGCGGTGGCGGCCAGGCCGCGGTGGCTGAAGCCGGTGACGGTGAGGTTGCCGGCCATGAGGCGGCCGAGCGGCGGCAGGGCGTCGACGGCGCCGCCGCCTGCGTTGCCGAAGAGGACGATCCGGCCGCCGGGGGCGGCGAGGTCGAGGTCGGTCGGCAGGGCCGAGGTGCCGAGCGGGTCGAGGATCAGGTCGACGCCCTGCCCGTCCGTGGCCTTCCGGACGGCCTTGACCAGGTCCTCGTCGCGCGCGAACGCCGCGTCGTACCCGGCCGCGACGGCCGCCGCGGCCTTCTCTGGCCGGCCCACCGTGCCGAGCAGCCGGCCCCCGCCCAGCAGTGGCACCAACTGGGCGACGGCGCTGCCGATCCCGCCGCCCGCCGAGTGCACGAGCACGGTGTCGCCGGCGGTGAAGCGCCCCGCGTCGGTGAGCAGCAGGACGGACGTGGCCAGGCCCAGCGGGACGGCCGCGGCCTCGCGCAGCCCGACCCCGTCCGGGACGGGCACGGTGAGCGCGGCCTCGGCGACGGCGACCTCCGCCAGTCCGCCGCCGACCGGTGCGGCCACGACCCGGTCGCCGACCGCGAGCCCCGTGACGCCCTCGCCGAGCGCCCGGACCGTCCCGGCCACCTCCTTGCCCGGCAGGTACGGCCACTCGGAGGTGTAGCCGCCGTCACCGCGCCGCGCCATGACGTCGACGAAGTTGAGTCCGGCGTAGGCGACGTCGACGGCCACCTGCCCGGGGCCGGGCTTCGCCGTCTCGACGTCCTTGACCTGCGAGTTCTCCGCCCCGCCGGGTGCGGTCATCACGAGTGCGCGCATGTTGGTTCCCCCTGGAGCTACGATGTTCTACGAACGACGAAATTAGTACCACTCATCTTCGATGTTTGTCGAACATCGAAGGAGGATGCCGAACCTGGAGGCCCACCCGTGCCCCGCAGCACCAGCCGCCGCCGGACGGCGCTCGCGCACCCGGAAGTCGAGGACATCGACCTGCTCGACGTGCTGCACGCGCTCTCCGACCCCACCCGGATGACGATCGTGCGCACCCTCGCCGCCGAGCCCGAGCGCGCCTGCGGCACCTTCCCGGTGGACGTCGCGCCGTCCACGCTCAGCCACCACTTCAAGGTGCTGCGCGAGTCCGGCCTCATCCGCCAGCGCGAGGAGGCCAACCGCCGCCTCACCGCGCTGCGTTCGGCCGATCTGGAGGCGCGTTTCCCGGCCCTGCTGGCCACCGTCCTCGCCGCGTACGAGAGCGCCGAGTACGAGAGCACCACGTACGAGAGCGCCGCCGAGCCCGTGGAAGAGCCCGGCGGCGCCTGATCCCGAAGGTGCCGAGCTCAGCGCCGGCGCCAGACCATCCACCCCTGCTGCCGGTCGACCCGCTCGACGAACCATTCGGCCGGATGCCCCGGCCAGGCCGCCTCCGGCTCCGCGCCCTCGGTGGCCGGGGGCATGACGACCGCCGTGGCCGCCGCGGGGATCGGCCGGTTGCGCGGGTCGAGGTACCAGACGCGGCCCCGGTAGACCTCGAAGGCCTGCGTGCTGCGGATCCCCCAGTCGCCGTCCCAGCTGAACACGACGCTGTCGTCCGGGTGGAGGCCGGCCCGCTCGGTGAAGCCGGTGGCGAGGCTCCGGCGCCAGTTCGAGTGCGGGTAGCTGATCCGGTCGGTGATCGTGACGGTGGCGAACCCGGCGAACAGTGCCAGCGCGACGGCGAGCCAGACCGCCCGGCGCGAGGTGATCGTCCGCAGCAGGACCACCAGGCCGAGCACGGCGAACGCGACGGCGGTCGTCCGCATGATGTGCAGCGAGCTCCAGTCGCCGCCGAGGAACAGGGCGTCCGGCATGCCCCAGGCGACGAAGGCCTGCGTCCTGAGCAGCGGGCCGGCCGACAGCACCACCGCACCGCCGAGCGCCAGCGTGAGCCCGGCCGCCCCGGCCAGGGTCCGGCCCAGGGCGCGCCCCCGGAGTCGGGCCAGTGCCGCGCTGCCGACCACGAAGGCCGCCGGGACGAGGCACGCCGTGTAGCGGGCGTACACCCAGTCGTCGATCCGCTTGTCGTCCGGCAGTGCGGCGGCCGCGGCCAGCGCGGTGCCGACGAGCAGCGCGACCAGCACCCCGCCGACGACCCGGTACGGCCGGGTGACGCGCTTGTCGAAGACGGCGAACAGGCAGATCACGACGGCCACTCCGGCGACTCCCCAGGTGGAGATGATGACGTACCAGATCTGGCCGGCCGTCCGGGTCAGGGTCCGCGAGGCCGCCTGCGGGTCGGTCAGGCCCTTCCACAGGAAGCCGCCGACGTCGCTGGCCGGCACGGTGAACCGCGCGCGTAGCCAGGAGTCCAGCAGCTTGGCGCCGAGGACTCCCGCCCCCAGCGAGCCGAGGCCCGCCACCGTCGAGCGCCACGGCGCCCAGCGCAGCAGCAGGACCCCGGCGAACACCACGCCGGTGAGGGCGACGACGACGCCCCCGCGGTCGTGCGTGGCCATCGCGTAGGCGGCGGTCAGCCCGGCGCCGGCGGCGTGCCACGCGCGGCGGCGGGTCGTGCCGTCCGCGAGCCAGCCGTGCAGGCAGAGCAGCCAGGCCAGGACGAGGACCGGCATGACGGTGTCCGTCAGCGCGAATTCCGAGTAGAAGACGAGCGGCGGCAGCAGCGCCGTCGCGGCGGCGAACGCGTACGCCTGGGGCCGTCCGAGGCCGAGGCGGCGCAGGCCGACCCAGGCCAGGGGGAAGACGAGTGCGTTGAGCAGGGCGTTGATGCCCATCACGAGGTGGTAGGCGGTGGACGGGTCGTCGGCGATGCGCAGGGCGGGGGAGATGAGCAGCGGGTATCCGCCCGGGATGACGACGCCGACGGGCATCTCGGTCGTGGGGTGTCCGGCCAGGACCCGGGCGAGGACGAGGTACGACTCCTCGTCGGGGTGGACGGACGGGTAGCTGAAGTCCCGCACGAGGTAGAGCCGGAACAGGACCTCGGCGAAGTACCCGGCGAACAGCACCCAGATCCGGAGCCAGCGCCTCGGGTCGGTCCGGCGCTCCGTGCGGTGCGGAGCGCCCTCGGCGATCCGGTCCTCGTCGGTGGCCGGTGCGGACGTCAGTTGCATGTGCCAACCCCTCCCCTGGTGATGCGGCTGTGTGCGCGGGTGTGTGCGCGGGGCGGGGCCGCCCCTGATGTCGCCCGACTATATATGTCGTCCAGCGTCATATGTAGTCGAGGTGGTCGAGGGGGTCGTTTCCGGCGGGTCCGAGGGGTCGAAAAGAATCTTGAGAAGCGCCTGCAACCGATCGCCGGGATGAACGTCTATGTCAGTGAGAAGCAGGGAGTCACGATCAAACTCCCGGGGTGCGCGGAAGTTGCAGCCCGCTCTCGACCAGCCATCAGCCATCAGTGCGCTGCTGCGGCATGCCCGCAGCGCGGCTCCAGGGGGGAACCATGTCCACCATCGTTCGTATCCGTCGTACCCGTCGCGCCGTCGTCGCTGCTGCCGCCCTGGGCGCAGCCGCTGTCTGCGGATCGGTTGTGGTCACCGCCCCGGCCGCCTTCGCGGCGGAGCCGTCGCACACCTCGCTCACCGTCCAGGCCCCGGCCTCGGTCGGGTTCGCCGGCGGGCCGGTCGCGTTCACCGAGAACATCACCAACTCGGGCTCGGAGGAGACCGGTTACAACCTGGAGCTGAAGACCACCACCGGGGTCGGAACGCCGCCGAACTCGATCGTCATCGACTACAAGGACCCGGCCGACGGCGCGTGGAAGTCGGTGCCGCTGGCGATGACCAGGGGCAACGAGAGCGTGGTGTACGAGGGGACGGTGATCGGACTCACCGTTCCGGCCGGTCGGACCCGCAAGGTCGACCTGCGGATCGGCGCGCCGATGGGCCTGGCCCACGACGGCGCCTCCAACGGCGGCTTCGATTCGATCACCCTGCGCTCCGACCTCACCACCCCGCCGCACCTCCACGACCGGGTGGAGGCCGAGGCGACCAGCACGATCAAGGTCACGTCGATCGGGAGCTCCCTCGCCCACGTGCCCGCCTCCGCCGTCGCGGGCGGCGCGCCGATCGAGTTCGACGCCGTCCTCGACAACCCCACGCCCTCCGACTACACCAACCTCGGCAACGTCCTGTTCGTCGACAAGCACGCGACCGTCCAGGTGCGGACGGCGGACGGGGGCTGGCGCACGCTGGACAAGGTGCCCGGTGACACGCCCGAGGAGCCGGTCGGCGTCTACCTCCAGGGGCGCGACTCCAGCCTCCGGGCGGGCGGCCACCTCGTGGCCCGGGTGCGGGTGTCGTACGACGCGACGACCCCGGCGGGCGCCACCGAGGTGAACCCGTGCGTGTTCGTCAACGAGGGTCGGCCGTTCTGGGGGACCACGCTGTGCTCCACGGGCGCGAAGGTGCAGGTCCAGCCCGCGGGCACGAAGACGCCCGAGCCGACCCCGTCCTCCTCCGCCCCGAAGCCGGTTCCGTCCACCTCGGCCCCGTCGGCCCCGGCGCCCTCCGCCCCGGCGTCCTCGGCCCCGGCCGTTCCCGTCGTGCCGGCCTCCGACGGCACCCCGAGCGCCCCGGCGGCGGCCCCGTCCACCACCCCCGCGCCGCAGGCCCCCGCCCCTCAGGCCCCGGCGGCCGACGCCCAGCTCGCCTCCACCGGTGCCGACCACACCACCGCCCTCCTCGGCGGCGGCCTCGCCCTGACGGGCCTCGGAGCCGGCGCCCTCTGGCTGCGCCGCGTGCTGCGCCGGGCCTGAGCGAACGCCAAGGAGCCCGTCACCCTCCCGGGTGACGGGCTCCAACCGCTCGGTGCGCTCCGTGCGGCGTCAGCGCAGCCGCGACGACGACAGGATCGATGCCAGGTGCGCCACCACCATGCCCCACGTGATCACCGTGATCCCCGCGAGCGCGGCCCGGGTCGGCGTCAGCCCGCCCACCGCCGCGTCCGCGACGGCCGCCGCGAGCAGCACCAGCGAGGCCTCGATGCCGTTCGTCACGCGGTGGATCTTGAACACCGACGCGAGCCGGCGGGCCGTCGCGATGCCCTGGGAGCGCGGCTGGGTCGACTCCTCGTCGGCCGGGGCCGCGCCGCTGCGGGCGCGGGCGACGTCCACCAGGTCCGTCGAGGCCTTCAGCAGCACCACGCCGAGCGCCGCCGCCAGCCCGGCCGACACCCACAGCTCCGACCCGCCCCGGGCCGCCCGCACGCCCGCGCCGATCATCAGCGCGGCGTCCGCCAGGTAGGCGCCGAGGCGGTCGACGTAGACCCCGGCCATGCTGAACTGGCGCTTCCAGCGCGCCACTTCGCCGTCCACGCAGTCGAACAGCAGGAACAGCTGGAACAGCACCACCGCGAGCACGGCCCCCGTCAGGCCGGGGATCAGCAGGGCCGCCCCGCCGCCGACGCCGCAGACCACCATGACCCACGTGAGGGTGTTCGGCGACACCGAGGTCCGCACCAGCTGCCGGGTCGTGCGCAACGAGAGGCGGCGCATGTACAGCCGGCCCGCCCAGTGCTCACCGTTGCGACTCTGCAGCTTGGCCTGCGGCTGGCACACCTCGCGCAGCTCCGAAAGCGCCGGAGCAGCCACCATGACGAATCCCTCCACCGGTCCGGCGGGACCCGCCGGACGTCCTGTCCCGAAACGATCATCGAACGATCCACCACAGGGTAGAACCTGCCGGGACCCCGCCCGCGCACGGACGGCTGGACCCCGGACGTCGGGATCATGGAGATCCGGTGGGGGAGGTCGATGGGGCCGGCGGGAACGGGGACCGCGTGGAGGTCCGACGCTCCATCGGATCCGCCGACCCGCGCCGCCTGCCGCGCCGCCTGCCGCGCCGCCTGCCGCGCCGCCGGGGGCGACCCGGAGGAGCGGCAGGCGGTGCACGCGCGTGACGTCACGCATCCGCGCGACCGGGCACGCGGGGAACGGATCCGCGTCCGGGACCTCACGCCACCGCGAGCGTCGGCACCGGCGCCCCGCCGCGGTGCAGCAGGGCCCGCTCGGTCGCCGTCCACACCCCCGACGTCACCAGGTACAGCGCCGCCGCCAGCGGCACCAGCGCCGCGAACAGGACCGTCCCGAACGACAGGTACGGCAGGAACGCCGCCCCCGGCTGGGCGGTCTGCGCCGCCGCTGCCGCGCGCCGGGCCCGGCGGAAGTTCACGTACCCGACGGCCGCCAGCCCCGCGTACAGCACGCCGAACACCGCCAGCTGCCCGACGCCGTGGGCGTTCGCGACGTGCAGGCCGAGCGGGGTGCCGAACACGGTGTGGCTCTGCAGGTCGTCGGAGGTGGTGAACAGCCGGTACATCACCGAGAAGAACGGGATCTGCACGAGCGCCGGCAGGCAGCCGGCCAGCGGCGAGACCTGCTCCTTCTGGTGCAGGTCCGCCATCGCCTCGCGGAGCTTCTCCGGGCGGTCCTTGTGCTTGCGGTTCAGCTCGGCGATCTTCGGGGCGAGGCGGGCGCGGTCCTTCTCCCCGCGCGCCGCGGCCCGCGCGAGCGGGTGCAGGGCGAGGCGGACGGCGACGGTGAACAGGACGATCGCGAGCGCGGTCGGGACGACGTGGGCGAGCCCGGCGACGACGGTGTGGGCGACGGCGACGGCAGGGTCGAGAACGGCGAGAACGGACATGGTGGAGCGAGCCCTCCGGGGTCTCGGGACATGGGTGATCGACGGAGGGCGGCCGCGGGGAACGGCGGGGATGGGGAACCGGACTGGGGAACCAGCCGGAAGCCGGGCGGCAAGACCCGGCCGGAGAACCGGACTGGGACCCGCGCCGGACGGACCCGGGCGCTACGCGGCCGCCGGGGCCGCGCCGGGTGCCCTGGGGCGTCGCCGGCCCCGGGCGTCCGGATCGCGCTGGGACAGGAAGGCCGTACGGAACGCACGGCGCCGCAGCATGCCGTTGCGGACGGCGGCGGGAGCGCGCGCCCCCAGCAGCCGGGCCCCGGCGAGCGTGCCCGCGACGGCACCGGCCAGCAGCACCACGGCGGCGACGGTCGCCACGGAGGCGAGCGATCCGCCCTCGGTGAGCAGCTCGCCGGTCAGCACCCGGAGCAGGCCGAACAGCATCGCGATCACGGTCACGGTGTGCTCCCTTCGCTCGGTGCCCGGCGGACTCACCCGGCGGACTCGCCTGACGGACTCGCAGGACGGTGACGACGATCGTACGACGTTCCGGCTTCCGGCGTACACGAGATGTCCCGGTGGATGCCCGGAGCGGGCGCGGAGGAGGCACCGCCGGAGGTGTAGCCGGCTGTGCTACACGGGGCTACCTTGGAAGGGTGAAGACGATTACCCAGCGGGAGTTCCGGAACAACTCCGCCGCGGTGATGGACGCCGTCGAGGCGGGGGAGACCTTCCACATCACCAGGAACGGGGTCGAGGTCGCCGAGCTGCGGCCGGTGTCGAGCCGGCGACGGCTCACGGCGGAGGAGCTGGTCGCGCGGCACGTGAAGCTGCCGCGCGTGGACTACCAGCAGATGCGCAAGGAGGCCGAGGAGGACTTCGGCCCCGAGGAGCTGGTGGGCGACGACGGCGACGACCCGTTCGAGCGCCGGCGTGGCTGAGCGCCGGCGGGCCTCCCGGCGCCGGCCCGCCGGGGTCCTCGACACGTGCGTCTACATCGACCTCGCGCTGCTCAGCCCGGCCGACCTGCCCGCCGTGCCGGAGCTCACCGCGATCACCTTCGCCGAACTCCAGCAGGGCGTGTCGATGGCCCGCGACCCGATCAGCCGGGCGGCCCGCCTGGAGGTGCTCGGCGCCGCGATGGCCGACTTCGACCCGCTGCCGTTCGACGCGGCCGCCGCCGCCCGCTACGGCACCCTCGTCACCCTCACCATCGCGGCCGGGCGCCAGCCCCGCCCGCGCCGGATCGACCTCATGATCGCCGCCGTCGCCTCCGCCCACGGCCTGCCGCTCTACACCCGCAACGTGGCCGACTTCCGCGGACTGGCGTCGGCGGTGGAGGTCATCGGCGTGTGACCGGCCGCGCCACCCATGCCGGTCCGACGCCCGAAGGCCGCCCGTTCGTACCGCGAGCGTGCTTGCAGGAGGCGGATCCATCGCCGCCGCCCCCCCGGCTCCGGTGCCGGGGGGCGGCGGCACGCGTACTCCGTACGCCCCCGACCGTCAGCCCAGGCGGACCGTCGTGCCCGTGGCGGCCGAGGTGCGGGCCGCTTCCAGGACGGTGAGCGTGGCGACCGCGTCGTGCGGGTCGACCGGGGCCGGGGTGCCGGGGTCGGCCAGGGCGGCGGCGATGCCCGCGTAGAAGGCCGGGTAGTCGCCCGGGTCGGTGGGGAGGGGGATCGGCGCCTCGTCGGTGCCGAGCGTGCCGTAGTGCGCGGGCTGGTCGGCGCCCCACGGACGGTCGCCGTCGGGGCGCAGGCCGGAGCGCAGGTCGGCCTCCTGCGGGTCCATGCCGGACTTGACGTACCCGGCGGCGTCGCCGAGCACCCGCAGCCGGGGCCCGAGCAGCGGGGTGAGGGCGCTCGTCCACAGGTGGGAGCGGGTGCCGGAGGCGTGGGTGAGGGCCAGGAACGCGTCGTCGTCCACGACCGCGCCGTCCCGCCGGACGTCGATCTCCGCGTACACCGTCTCGACCGGCCCGAACAGCGTCAGCGCCTGGTCGACCAGGTGGCTGCCCAGGTCGTACAGGGTGCCGCCGGCCTCGGCCGGGTCGGCGAGCTCGCGCCAGCCCGGCTTCGGCTTCGGCCGGAAGCGCTCGAACCGGGACTCGAACCGGTGCACCCGGCCCAGCGCGCCGCCCCGGACGAGGCGGGCGGCGGTCAGGAAGTCGCCGTCCCAGCGGCGGTTCTGGAAGACCGAGAGCAGGACGTTCCGCGACTCCGCCAGCCGGCACAGCTCCAGCGCCTCGGCGGCGGTGCCGGCCAGCGGCTTGTCGACGACGGTGGCCAGCCCGGCGCGCAGGGCGGCGCGGGCGAGCGGGGCGTGGGTGCGGTTGGGCGAGGCGATGACGACCAGGTCCAGCGCGTCCGGGTCGGCCAGCAGCTGCTCGGGCGTGTCGACCGCGCGGGCGCCGGGGTGTTCGCGCTGCAGCTGCGCGCGGCGCTCCGGGTTGGCGGTGACCACGGCGTCCAGCCGCAGGCCGGGGGTGGTCGCGATGAGCGGGGCGTGGAAGGCGGAACCGGCCAGGCCGTAGCCGATCAGGCCGACGCGGAACGGGCGGGGGGTCTCGTCGGGGCTCATGCGTCCACTCAATCACGGGCGGTCCGGCCGTCCCGTCCAGCCATGTCGCGGCTGCGGGGCGGTTCCGGTGAACGGACCGTGCTGCCGTCGTTCAGGCGTGCCGATTAGGCTGTGCCGCGTCAGGGCCTTCGCAAGACGTCGCAACACTTCGGGAGACACGCACGTGGCAGACCGCAAGCCCATCGAGTCCTGGCTGACCGACATGGACGGCGTCCTCATCCACGAGGGCACGCCGATCCCCGGCGCGGAGGAGTTCCTGCGCCGGCTCCGGGAGTCCGGCAAGCCGTTCCTGGTCCTCACCAACAACTCCATCTACACCCCGCGCGACCTCAGCGCCCGCCTGGCCGGCATGGGCCTTGAGGTCCCCGAGGAGTGCATCTGGACGTCGGCCCTGGCGACCGCCAAGTTCCTCAAGGGCCAGCGGCCCGGCGGCACCGCGTACGTGATCGGCGAGGCGGGTCTCACCACCGCGCTCTACCAGGCCGGTTACGTGCTGACCGACAACAACCCGGACTACGTCGTCCTCGGCGAGACCCGCACCTACAGCTTCGAGGCGCTGACCAAGGCGATCCGCCTGATCAACCAGGGCGCCCGGTTCATCTGCACCAACCCCGACGAGACCGGCCCGTCCACCGAGGGCGTGCTGCCGGCCACCGGCTCGGTCGCCGCGCTGATCACCAAGGCCACCGGCGTCGAGCCGTACTTCGTCGGCAAGCCCAACCCGCTGATGATGCGCGAGGCGCTGAACAGCGCCGGCGCCCACTCCGAGAGCGCCGTCATGATCGGCGACCGGATGGACACCGACATCGTCGCGGGCATGGAGGCCGGCATGGAGACGATCCTGGTGCTCACCGGCCTGACCGCCGCGGCCGACGTGGAGCGCTTCCCGTACCGGCCGACCCGCGTGGTCAAGTCGATCGCGGACCTGGTCGAGCTGATCTAGCGTCCTGATCCAGCTTTTGCGGTGCCGAATCGGGCTCCGTCTCCCGCCGCCAGCCGGAGACGGAGCCCTTTGCGTGCGCGGAACTCGTACGTGTGGGGAGGAACGGACGGATGGTCACCACGGGGGAGCCGGCGGCCGGGGAGAAGCGGGTCACCTGGGCCGAGCTCTACTTCGACCTGGTCTTCGTCTTCGCGGTCACGCAGGTCTCCGGCCTGCTGCACCACCACCACGACTGGCGGGGCGTCGCCGAGGCGCTCGTCGTGTTCGTGCCGGTGTACTGGTGCTGGGTCGGCACGACGGTGCAGGCCAACATCCGGGACGTGGACAACCTGCGGGACCGCGTCGGCATCCTGCTGGTCGGCCTGGCGGGCCTGTTCATGGCGCTCGCCGTGCCGGGCGCGTGGGGCGGGCGGGGCGTGCTGCTCGGCGCCGGGTACTGGCTCGCGCGGGTGGTGCTGGTCGTCCTGCTGATCCGCGTCCCGGGCGTCTGGCGCGGCCCGTACGGGGTCGGGGTGCTGGTCAGCGGGCCGCTGCTGGTGGTCGGCGGACTGCTGCCGGACGGGCCGCGGCTCGCGCTGTGGGCCGCGGCGGCGGCGTGCGACCTCGCCGCACCGGTGCTGTTCCGGCGGCGGCTCGCGGCGGTGGCGTACCACCCGTCGCACATGCCGGAACGGTTCGCGACCTTCCTGCTGGTCGCGCTCGGCGAGTCGATCGTCGGGATCGGCGCGACGGCCGCCCGGGCCCGGCTGGACGCGCCCGAACTCACCGCCGTCGCGGCCGCGTTCACCATCTCGGCGGGCCTGTGGTGGCAGTACTTCGTCTACGCGGCGGACGCCATGCGGCACGCCGTCGAGGTCACCGACTCGCGCCGGGACGTCGTCCGGCGGATCTTCCAGTACGGGCACCTGGCGCTCGTCGCCGGCGTGATCGGCGTCGCGGTCGGCTTCGGCGAGACGGTCGCGGACCCTTGGCGCGCGCTCGGTCCCGGTGCGGTGGCGCTGCTGTACGGCGGCTGCGGGCTGTACCTGCTGACCTTCGGCTACACCCGGTGGATGATGTTCCGCAAGGTGGCGACCACGCGCATCACCGCGGCGCTGCTGGTGCTGGGCCTGCTGCCCGCGATGATCAACCTGCCGGCGCTGGCGGTACTCGTGGCTCTGGCGGTGCTGCTGGTGGCGCTCAACGTGGTGGAACACCTCATCGTGGCGCGGGTCGCCACAGGGGAGCCAGGGGAGGCAGGGGAGGCAGGGGAGGCACCGGAAGCCTCACCGGCTGCCATCCCCACCCCCTCCTCGCCGTCCGCCCCCGCTGCTGCGGAGTGATGTGTCGCCGTTCTCGCCGTCATCTCCACCCCTTCCACACTCCCCGCCCCCGCTCCTGCGGAGCGAGCTGTCGGTGGGCCTGTGTAGCGTTCGGGGTGCAAGAGGGCGTGCGGCCGAACAGCCGCTGTGTGGGAGGTAGATGTCGTGACGGACACGGTCGAGGCGAGCACGGTCGAGGCCGGCGCGGGCGGTGGGCTGGAGCTGCCCGGGTCCTGGCGCGAGGTGCTGGGCGCCGAGACGGAGAAGCCGTACTTCGCCGAGCTGGCGGCCTTCGTGGCGGCCCAGCGGGCGGAGCACCAGGTGTTCCCGCCGAGCGGCCAGGAGTTCGCCGCGCTGGAGGCCACGCCGTACGAGAAGGTCCGGGTGCTCGTGCTCGGCCAGGACCCGTACCACGACGACGGCCAGGCCCACGGCATGAGCTTCTCGGTGCTGCCGGGCACCAGGACGCCGCCGTCGCTGCGCAACATCTTCAAGGAGATGGACGCCGACCTCGGCATCCCCGCTCCGGACAACGGCTACCTGATGCACTGGGCCGAGCAGGGCGTGCTGCTGCTCAACGCGGTGCTCACCGTCCGCGCGCACGAGGCCAACTCGCACAAGGCGAAGGGCTGGGAGAAGTTCACCGACGCCGTGATCAAGGCGGTGAGCGAGCGCGAGGAGCCGGTGGTCTTCGTGCTGTGGGGCAACTACGCGAAGAAGAAGCTGCCGCTGATCGACACCACCAAGCACGTGGTGGTGCAGGGCGCGCACCCGTCCCCGCTGTCCGCCAAGCTGTTCTTCGGCAGCCGCCCGTTCTCGCAGATCAACGCCGCGCTGGAAGGGTTCGGCGCCGACGCCATCGACTGGCGGATCCCGAACCTCAAGAAGGACTGACCCGCGGCGCACCGGCCGGCCGGTCAGTCGGTCGGTTGGTCTGCCGGTTGGTCGGTCAGTCTGCAGGTCGGACGGACGATCGGCCGGACGGACGGGCCCGACACCCCGTCCGTTCGTGTCCATCCGCCGTTCACCGCGGGTGGCCGCCGGGCTGCGGCCGGTGTGCTTAGCTGGTGCCCGACCGGGTCGCCGGACCCGGTCCGGGGAGGGGCGGCACGTGCGCCGGGTTGGGCGGATATCGGGTGTCCGGTGGGCCGTGGGGGCGGCCCTGACGGGACTGTTGGCGGCTACGGCGGGCTGTGGCGGATCGGGACCGGGGGGTGGTCCGACGCCCTCCGGGGCGCCACCGAACTCCGCCGCGCAGACGCCTGCGCCACCATCCCCACAGGCGGACGGGGGCCTCGCCCAACTGCCCAACCAGACCTTCTACGTCTCCGACCAGACCTCCGCCGCCCGCCAGTCGGCCGCCCTGCGCGGCCAGGGCCGGACGGCGGAGGCGGCCGACCTGCTGCGGATCGCGGCCCAGCCGTCCTCGCAGTGGCTCGGCGAGCAGAACGCCCCGAGCATCGCGGAGCAGGTGAGCCGCCGCGCGGCCGCGGTCGACCGGACGCCGGTCTTCGTCGCCTACGACATCCCGCACCGCGACTGCGGCCAGTACTCGGCCGGCGGCGCCGCCGACGCCGCGTCGTACCGGGCCTGGATCACCGGTGTCGCGGAGGCGCTGGGCGACCGCAAGGCCTGGGTGATCGTGGAGCCGGACGCCGTCGCCCACACCCTGGACGCGTGCGGGGTGAAGGGCGATCTCGCCGCCGAGCGGTACGGACTGCTGGCCTTCGCCGTCCAGGAGCTGAAGAAGCGTCCGCAGGTGCGGGTGTACCTGGACGCGGGCAACCCCGGCTGGTCGCAGGACCCGTCGGCGATGGCGGACGCGCTGCGCAAGTCCGGGGTCGCCGTCGCGGACGGCTTCGCCGTGAACGTCTCCAACTTCTACGGCACCGACGCCAACGCGGCGTACGGGGGACAGCTGTCGGCCGCGCTGGGCGGGAAGCACTTCGTCGTCGACACCAGCCGCAACGGCAACGGCCCGCTGGGCGGCGACTCCTGGTGCAACCCGCCGGGCCGCGCGCTCGGCGAGCCGCCGACGACCGACACCGGCCGGCCCGGGGTGGACGCCTACCTGTGGATCAAGAACCCGGGGGAGTCCGACGGCGAGTGCGGCCGGGGCGAGCCCCGGGCGGGCGAGTTCTGGCTGCCGTACGCGCTGGGGCTGGCGAGGGCGGCCCGCTGACCCGTCCGCGGGCCGTTGAGCTGTCCGCGGGCCGCCTCCCGGCGGTCCAGGAGGGTCAGCCCGTCACCTGGATCCAGCGCGCGACGGACGGGGTACCGGCGGAGTCCGTCAGGAACAGCATGTACCAGCCGGGCGGCAGCAGGTTGGGGTTGCCCGGCAGCGTGAGCGAGACGCCGTCCGCCGTGCGGCCGGTGATGTCCAGGGCCACCGACCGCTGTTCGACGTCCGTCACGTGGGTGACCGAACTCGGCCGGATCAGCTTGGCCGTGGTGACGGCGTCCGGGCGCGCCGCGCCGACGGTGACGGTGCTGCCGAGCCTGGCCCCCTCGGGCGCGGCGGTGACCTGCGGGCGGTCGCCGTGGTACAGGTACGGCGGGGTGTAGATCTCGATCCGCTGCTCGAAGCCGCCGGGCGTGGTGTTGGCGTCGTCGGCGAAGAGCGGGTTGGAGCCGAGCACGGCGACCCGGCCGTCGGGGAGCAGCAGCGCCTCGGAGTGGTAGTCGCGGCCGACGGTCGGTTCGGCGGCCTTGGTGAAGGTGTTGGTGCCGGGGTGGTAGACCTGCGCCTTGAGCAGGTCGCTGCCGCTCTTGCCGCGGTAGCCGCTGGAGCCGCCGGTGGTGAAGACGGTGTCGTCCGGCAGGATCACGCTGTTGAGGTACCGGGTGCCTCCGGCGGGCAGGTCGGGACCGGGGGTGAAGGCGGGCTTCGGCGCGGAGAGGTCGGCGATGTCCGTGCGGGCGCTGGACAGCGGCGACTCGCCGACGCCCCCGCCGCCGAGCACCATCACCTTCTGCGCCTGCGCGGGCGGCAGCAGCACCGAGGACGAGGTCTCGGTGAGGCCGGGGTCGCGCAGGCCCGGGACGGGCTGGAAGCCGTTGTTCGTCAGGTCCCACAGGCCCGGCTCGCGGCCCTTGTCGGCGGGGCCGTAGCCGGCGTTGGAACCGGAGTAGAAGAGCTTGCCGGAGGTGGTCAGGAAGAGCGACGGGTAGGTGGGGAAGTAGCGGTCGGGGGCCTTGGCCCAGGTCTTGGACCTGGGGTCGTAGACCTCGTTGTCGTTGCCGTTGAGGATCTGTCCGGTGTCGTCGAGGCCGGACACCGTGACCACCCGGCCGTCGCCGAGCCCGGTGAGCGTCGGGTACCACCGGGCGTGGGTCATGTCGGTGACCTGCTCGTACAGTTCGGTGTCCGGGTTGAACTCGAACGCCGCGCGGATGCCCTGGTATTCCTGCTTCTCCAAAGTCATCTTGTCGTTCATGCCGTACAGGTTGTGGGCGTCCACGCCGCTCAGGCCCTTGATCCGGTACTGCGCACGGGCGTCGGTGAGGTAGTCCTTGCCCTCCCCGACGGCCTCGACGAACACGTGCTGCTCGCTGGCCGTCACGACGGTTCCGGTGCCCGAGCCGGTCTTCACCGCGGCCGGGACGGTCACGTCGGCGGTGGAGGCGTACTCGCGGCCGTTCGGGGCGACGAAGACGGTGCCCTTGGGGAACGTCCGGGCGCGTTCGGGGCTCTCGTTGCGCACGCGCATGGTGCCCGCGGCCTTCTTCACGGCGCCGTCCAGCTTCTCGTACCGCTGGGTGCCGCCGGCGACCAGCACCCGGCCGTCGGGCAGCGAGGTGTGGCCGCCGCAGAACATGTCGTCCGGGGTCGGGACGAGCTTGTAGGTGTTCTTCGCCGGGTCCCAGAGGAGGCTCTTGAACGTGCCCGCGCCGAAGGCCTTCTCGTCGTTGCCGGAGCCGGCCACGACCAGGACCTTGCCGGTGCGCAGGAGCGTGGCGTGGACGGCGTTGACCCGGAACTCGGCGGGCAGCGTGAGGGTCTGCCAGTGGCCGTACTCCGCCTTGTACTCGGGGCGGTTGATCACGTACTGGTGGTACTGGTCGGAGGCGAAGCCGAGGACGGCGGGCGCGTTCATCCCGGCCACGGTCAGGGCGACCGTGCTGCCGAGGGCGAAGCGCCTGGTCCGTCCGGCGTTGTGGATCTTCACGGTGATCGGTCCCCTCGTGGGCCGGTTCGACGGGTGGCTGTTCGGCAAGTGGCTGCTCGGTGGGTGGCTGTTCGGTGGGTGGCTGTTCGGTGGGTGATCGCGGTGAACGCCCGATGGGCAGCCGCTCGGCGGGCATTCGCTCAGCGGGTGGAGGAGGGCTCGGCCTGCCGGGGCTGCGGCGGCCTCCGGAGTTCCAGCGTGGGCTGGTCGAGGCCCGAGTGGTCCCGCGACTCCCGGTCGAGTGCGGCGGGGTCGAGTGCGGCGGGGTCGAGGAGGACCGGCCGGCGCAGCTGGACGGTGGGCTGGTCCACCCGGACGGCGGTGGCCGAGGGGCCGCCCCCGGTCACGGTGAGCGTGGCCGTGGGCCTGGCCCGCCGGCGCCGGACGGTGTCCGCGGCGGTCACCAGCAGGGGCAGCAGCGTCAGGACGAGGGCGATGAACGCCCAGGTGCGCATGGCCGCGTGGTCGTGGCCGGTGAAGAAGGACGCGACGATCGCGGCCCCGAACACGACCGTCCAGAACAGGTGCAGCCGGAACGTGGAGAACCGGTCGGGGCTGGCCGAGCCGCCCTTCGGTGTGACGACGAAGCGGCTGCGCAGCCGCAGCGCGGCCTGCACCAGGGCGGCCGCGTAGACCGGCCCGGAGAGCGCCGACATCACCATGCCCGCGACCCCGGAGGAGCCGGCCGGCTCGTGCGGGCTCACGTTGTGCTTGCGGTTCCAGGTGTAGAGCAGGAGCTGGAGCGCGGCGGCGTCGCTGTAGAGCATCATCCAGATCTCCGAGGAGACGTGGACGCCGGACGCCCCGAAGACGAGGTAGAGCACACTGGAGACCGCCCCGAGGAGCCAGGTCAGCGCGGCCATCGGGTAGAAGCAGACCATCAGCGAGTAGTTGAGCAGCCGCCCGGGGGAGAGCTTCCACATCACCCGCCAGTACTGGGTGAGGAGGGTCTCGTACGTGCCGCGGCTCCAGCGCAGTTGCTGGGAGAAGAAGTCGGTCCAGGAGGACGGGCCCTCGCCGACCGCCAGGACGTCCGGGGTGTAGACGGACTTCCAGCGGGCACCGGTCCGGGGGTTGCGGCTCCGGTGGAACTCCAGACCGGTCGCCATGTCCTCCGTGATGGAGTCGTACAACCCGCCGATCGACTGGAGCGCGCCGATTCGCACGGCGTTGTTCGTGCCGACGAACATCGGCGCCCCGTAGCGGTTTCCGGCGCGCTGAATCAGCGCGTGGAAGAGGTACTGCTGGCTCTCGGAGAATTTGGTGACCGCCGAGCCCGAGCTGCGGTAGTTCCCGTACACCTGGGGGCCGACGACGAATGCCACGTCGGGGTCGCGGAAGTAGCCGAGCATGCGCTCGCAGAAGTCCGGCAGCGGGACGTGGTCGGTGTCGACCGACACCCAGAAGTCGTAGTCGTCGCCGTGCGCCTGGAGCCAGGCGTTGTAGTTGCCGTGCTTGGTCTTGGCGCGGAACCTGCCCTCGGGCCGGTTCCAGTGCGGCCGGCCGAAGCGGCTGAAGTGGCGGACGCCCAGCTCGGCGCAGAGCGCGCGCATCGCAGGATCGTTTCCCTCGTCCAACAGCCAGACGTCGTAGGGGCCTTCGTGCCGCACGGCGAGCGCGGCGGTGAGCGTGGCCCGGACCATCTCCGCGGGCTCCTTGCCCGGCACGCAGGTGGTGAGGAAGGCGACCCTGGTGCCGCGCTCGGGCGTGACCGGGACGGGATCGCGGGCGACGAGGGTGGCGTGGGCGTTGGAGACCACGTTGACCAGCCGGAACACCTCGACGACGGCGATGATCCCGATCATCACCTTGTCGGCGGTGAGCAGCCACGCGTCCGTCTCGCCGGGGCGCTCGGGCCAGTGTTCGGGCAGTAACAGCCAGACCAGCAGCACCGCTTCCACGAGCGGGGCGGCCATCAGCAGCAGGGCGGCGCGGATCCGGTGCGGCTCGCGGCGCAGCAGGCTGCGGTACTGGACGCGGTAGGGCGCGGATCCGGTGCCGGGCTCGGCTTCCGTTTCCGCGTCGGTGCCGGTACCGGTGTCGGTGCGGGCGCCGTCGTCGGGGTGTATTCGGGTGTCGGTCCAGTTGTCGGCCCAGGCGTCGGTCCAGGCGTCGGTCCGGTAGACCCCGTCGCCGGGGTCGAGGGCCGGCCCGGCGAGTCGGCTGAAGTGGGCGTAGTCGTACGGGGCTTCGGGGGCCGGTACGTCGGCCAAGGCGTCGTCGATCCGTGTACTGCCGCCGCCGTCGGCCGTCTCGGCGTCTTTCCGCCGCGAGAACGGCAAGGTCATGGTTGCTCCCCCCGGAGTCGTGCGTCGACTGGCTGCGCCGCCGCTTCGGAGCCGCCCGGGGCAGAACACTGCCCGGTGAACTGCGGTGGGTCGGGCAGTTTCCGGGCTATTCGTCACATAAACCGTGAGCAATCAATTCTATTGTGTGACTACATGGCGTGTAACTGCGCGACCGGCTTCGAATGCGGGATCCCGGACCACTTCCCGGTTTCCCCTCCGGGTGTGCGGGATCCTTGGCGTGCTCAACTCTCCCGGAGGGTCGCGGTGATCGCAACCGATCTGAGAGATGATCAGTGCGCAAGCGTGAAGATACTACGGTTCCAAGCCAAACCGGAGTGCCGAAGTGATATTGGCGCGGATTGGACGCGTCCGGCGCATCGGGGCCCGCTCCGGTCGAATGAGCGGGCGGAGAGCGGACTTCGCGCCGAGGCCCTCTCTTCGCCATCTCCGTTTCTCGACAAGTAACTTGACGCTACGTCAGCAATGGGGCTCCGGTCGCTGCGCGCACCTCTTCGAGGGTTCTGCCGGGTGCCGTCTCCACGAGGAGCAGCCCGGCCGGCGTCACGTCCACGACCGCCAGGTCGGTGACGATCCGGTCCACGACCCGCCGTCCGGTGGCGGGGAGCGTGAGCTCCTCGACGATCTTCGGCGAGCCGTCCCTGGCCGTGTGTTCCATGACGACGATCAGCCGCCGGGCGCCGTGCACGAGGTCCATCGCGCCGCCCATGCCCTTGACCGTCTTCCCGGGGATCATCCAGTTGGCGAGGTCGCCGGCCGCCGACACCTGCATCGCGCCGAGCACCGAGACGTCGATCCGGCCGGCCCGGACCATGCCGAAGGAGACGGCCGAATCGAAGTACGAGGCGCCCGCCGCGACGGTCACGGTCTCCTTGCCCGCGTTGATCAGGTCGGCGTGCTCGGCGCCGTCGGCCGGGTACGGGCCCACGCCCAGGACGCCGTTCTCCGAGTGCAGCACCACCTCCACGCCCGGCGGGAGATGGTCGGGGATCAGGGTGGGCAGGCCGATGCCCAGGTTCACGTACTCCCCGTCGCGCAACTCCCTCGCGGCGCGCGCGGCGAGGGCGTTCCGGGGGTCGGGTGCCTTGCGGGGGTTGGATGCCTTGCGGGGGTTGGATGCCTTCCGGGGGTTGGATGCCTTCCGGGGGTCGAGTGCCTTGCGGGGGTCGAACGGTGTCGCGGCGGTCATCGGCTCAGGCCTGCTCTCGTGTGGCGGTGGGGGTCGGGGCGGTGGGGGTGCCGGGAGTCGCTGGCGTTGCGCGGACCGTGCGGCGCTCGATCCGCCGGTCGGTGGGGTCCGCGGCCACGACCCGGTCGACGTACACGCCGGGGAGGTGCACGGCGTCCGGATCCAGCGCTCCCGGTTCGACGATCCGGTCGGCCTCGACCACGGTGATCCGGGCCGCCGCCGCGCAGAGCGGATTGAAGTTGCGGGCGGCCGCGTGGAAGACGCAGTTGCCGTGCCGGTCCGCCGCCTCGGCCCGGACGAGCGCGAAGTCGGCCGTGATCGCCTCCTCCAGGAGGTGGCGCCGGCCGCCGAACTCCCGGACCTCCTTGGCCGGCGAGGCGAGCGCCACCGTTCCGTCCGCCGCGTACCGCAAGGGGAGCCCGCCCTCCTCGACCTGGGTGCCGACGCCCGCCGGGGTGTAGAACGCCGGGATGCCCGCCCCGCCGGCCCGCAGCCGCTCGGCCAGCGTGCCCTGCGGCGTCAGCTCCACCTCCAGTTCGCCCGAGAGGTACTGCCGGGCGAACTCCTTGTTCTCGCCGACGTAGGAGGACGTCATCCGGGCGATCCGGCCCGCCCGCAGCAGCAGGCCCAGCCCCCAGTTGTCCACCCCGCAGTTGTTGGAGACCACGCGCAGCCCGGTGGCCCCGGCGTGCACCAGGGCGCCGATCAGCGTGCTGGGGATGCCGCAGAGGCCGAAGCCGCCGACGGCCAGCACGGCGCCGTCGGGGATGTCCCGGACCGCGTCGGCAGGGGAGTCCATGACCTTGTCCAAAGGAGCACCTCGTGAGGGGAGTTGTGGGCGGACGAGTCGCGAGCAGGGAACGCCGGTCCTTCCACGGTGTCCGGCCCCGCGCCGTCGCGGCCATGGCTGCTGCCGCCATGGCCGGCTGCGGATCCGTGTCGGGAGGGCACACCGTGGCAAGTGCGTGGCGCCCGCGCCGCCTCCGGGGCCCGACGGTATGGCGGTCGCAGCCACACCACGACCGGCTGATGCGTCGTCCGGGCACATGTCGCCGGTCTCACCGCACACCTACGGTTCCGGCATCCACCCGCCGCACCCCCAGGAGTCGGTCACCATGCGCAGCTCGACAGCCCCCACCAGGACCGCGGCCCGTCGGGCCCCGACCGGCGGACCGGGGCGGCGGCTCGCCGCGCTCGCGGCTTGCGTCCTGCTCGCCGCGGGCTGCGCCAAGGCCGGCACCGCCGGGACGGGCGCGGCGGACGGCGGCGGCGTGAAGAGCCCGGTCAAGGTCGGCCTGGTGTACTCCAGGACCGGCCCGCTGGCCGCCTACGGAAAGCAGTACGTGGAGGGCTTCAAGGCGGGTCTGGACTACGCGACCAAGGGCACCGGCGCGGTCGACGGACACCGGATCGAGGTCGAGGAGCAGGACGACGCGGGCGACCCGGCCAAGGCGGTGTCCGCCGCCAAGGACCTGATCGGCAAGGGGCACAAGATCCTCGCGGGCTCCACCGCCTCGGGCGTCGCCCTCCAGGTCGGCCCGATCGCCGCCCAGAACAAGGTGCTCTTCATCAGCGGCCCGGCCGCCGCCGACAAGATCACCGGCCTGAACCGGTACACCTTCCGCTCCGGCCGCCAGTCCTACCAGGACATCCGCACCGCCGCCTCGTTCATCGGCGATGCCAAGGGCAGGAAGGTGACGGTGCTCGCCCAGGACAACGCCTTCGGCCAGGCCAACGTGGCCGCCGTCAAGGACGTACTGGGCGCCCAGGGCGCGACGGTCGAGCAGGTGCTCGCCCCGCCGAGCGCCACCGACCTCACCCCCTTCGCCACCCAGGCCAGGAACGCCAGGCCCGATCTGCTCTTCGTCGCCTGGGCCGGCGACACCGCGTCGGCCCTGTGGACGGCGCTCAGCCAGCAGGACGTGTTCTCCGGCACCAAGGTCGTCACCGGCCTCGACCTGGCGGCCTCCTACCCGCTGTTCGGTCCGGCCGGCGAACGGATCTCCTTTCTGAACCACTACTTCGCCGGCGCCGCCGGAACCCCGGTGGAGAAGGCCATGACGGACGCCGTGACCGCCGCCGGGGGCAAGACCGACATCTTCACCCCCGACGGCTTCACCGCCGCGCAGATGATCGTGCACGCCGTCGAGGCCGTCCACGGCTCCGCCGAGGACACTTCGGCCCTGGTGAAGGCCCTGGAGGGCTGGAGCTTCGACGGGGTCAAGGGCCGGACCACCGTCCGCGCCGAGGACCACGCCCTGCTCCAGCCGATGTTCCAGGTCCGGCTGACCGGCACCGGCGCCGATGCCAGGCCCTCCGTGGCGAAGGCCCTCACCGCGGACGAGGTCGTGCCCCCGGTCGCCCCGATGGCGGGCTGATCCGATGCCCGCTCCGACTCTGCCCACTCCCTCCCCGCCCGTGACCACCTCCGTTCTGAGTCTGGACGGACTCGGCTGGTCCGTCCGCGGCGTCCCGATCGTCGAGGACGTCTCCTTCTCCGTAGCCGAAGGCGAGTTCATCGCCTTCATCGGCCCCAACGGGGCCGGCAAGACCTCCCTGTTCAACCTGATCACCGGCATCTACCCGGCGGCCCGCGGCCGCCTTCGCCTCGACGGCGCCGACATCACCGCCGAGCCCGTCCACGCCCGCGCCCGCCGCGGACTCGGCCGGACCTTCCAGACCTCCTCCCTCTGGCCGGGCACGACCGTCGCAGACCACGTCCGTCTCGCCGCCCAGGCGTCCGCCGGGCCGGGCGCCTCGTACCGGCTCTGGCGCCGCGCCGACCGCTTCGCCGACCAGGTGGCCGAGACCCTCCGCCGCACCGAACTCGCCCACCGGGCCGACACCGTGGCGAGCACGCTCTCCCACGGCGAGAAGCGCAAGCTCGAACTGGCCGTCCTGCTGGTCTCCGACCCCCGGCTCATCCTGCTGGACGAGCCGATGGCCGGGGTGAGCGCCGAGGAGGTGCCCGCCCTCACCGCCCTGATCCGCTCGGTGCACCGGGACCTCGGCCGGACTGTCCTGATGGTCGAGCACCACATGGACGTCCTGCTCGGCCTCGCCGACCGCCTCGCGGTGATGCACCACGGCACTCTGCTCGCCCTGGGCACCCCGGAGGCCGTGATGGCCGATCCCACCGTCCAACAGGCCTACCTGGGCGAGGCGTTGTGACCGACTTTCCTCCTCTCCTCTCCGTTCGCGATCTGCGCGTGGTCGTCAACGGGCTGCACATCCTGCACGGCGTCGACCTGGACGTCGCCCCGGCCGGGGTCACCGCGCTCCTCGGCCGCAACGGCGCGGGCAAGACCACCACCGTCAGGGCCGTCATGGGCCTGGTGCCCCGAACGGGCAGCATCCTCTTCGCCGATACGGAGATCTCCTCTCTTCCGACTCATCTGGTGGTTCGCCACGGCATCGGCTACGCCCCCGAGGACCGGGGGATCTTCGCCGGCCTGACGATCGCCGAGAACCTCCGTCTCGCCGAGCGCGGCGCTCCCGGCGGCGAACCGGACTACGCCCTCGTCCACGAACTCTTCCCCGAACTGAGGAAGCGGTCCGCACAGTTGGCGGGCACCCTCTCCGGCGGCCAGCAGCAGATGGTGGCGATCGCCCGGACGCTGCTCAACCGCAACCGGCTGATCATCGCCGACGAGCCGACCAAGGGCCTGGCCCCGAAGGTCGTCGCCGAGGTGGCCGACGTGCTGGCCCGCGCGGCCGAGGCCGTGCCCGTCCTCCTGGTCGAGCAGAACCTCGCCCTCGTGCGCCGGCTCGCCGGTACCTGCGTCGTCCTGGCCGACGGCCGTACCGCCCACCAGGGCGACACCGTCGCGCTGGTGGCCGACGAGGAGGCCGCCCGTCGCCTGCTCGGCGTCGGCACCCGCCGGTCGGTCGCGGCGGCCACGGCCTCGGCGGCCATGCCCGCGGCTGCCGCGCCGGCGGCGGCCCCGCCCTTGGGAGCTCCGAGCGTCTCCGCCGTCACCACGGAGGTGAAGCCCTGATGGACACCATCGTTCTCCTCTCCTGCACTGGACTCGGTCTCGGTGCGCTGTACTTCCTGATCGCCTCCGGTCTGTCGCTGATCTTCGGTTTGATGGACGTGCTCAACTTCGCGCACGGCGCCCTGCTCTCGATCGGCGCCTATGCCACCTGGTGGGCCGGCACCGAGGCCGGTCTCTCCTTCTGGCTCGCCGTGCCCTTCGGCACCCTCGTCGGGACGGCCACGGCCGTCCTGCTGGAGCTCTCCCTGATCCGGCCGCTCTACAGCCGGCCGCGCGACCAGATCCTCGCCACCGTCGGGGTCGGGCTCGCCGTTCCCGCCCTGCTGATGGGGGTGTGGGGCGCGGACGCCCGCCCCTTCCCCCAGCCCGCCGCCCTCGCCGGCACCTGGCACGTGCTCGGCGCGACCGTCCCGGTCAACCGCTTCGTGCTCGTGGCCGCCGCCGCGGTGCTGTTGCTCACTCTTCGGTTGTTCCTCGCCCGCACCCGCTACGGGCTGATCGTCCGGGCCGGCGTCGAGGACCGGGCGATGGTCACGGCGCTCGGCATCGACGTCCGTCGGGCCTTCACCCTCGTCTTCGCCATCGGCGGGGCCGCCGCCGCGCTCGGCGGGGCCCTCGGCGGCCTCTACTTCGGTTCGGTCACCCCCGGCCAGGGGACCGGCCTGCTCGTCTTCGCGTTCGTCGTCGTCGTGATGGGCGGCCTGGGCTCGGTCACCGGCGCCGCCGTCGCCTCGGCCGGCGTCGGTCTCGTCCAGCAGTTCGCCAACTACTACACCGGGGCGGGGCTCGGCGACCTCTCCGTCGTCGTCCTGCTCGCCGTCCTGCTTCTCGTCCGACCCCGTGGACTCACCGGGAGGCTCGCGTGAGCGCCGAAACACCGATCACGAGCACCGGTGGCATGACGGCCGACCGAACCGCCGCCACCCTGGCAGGGGGGACTGACACCAGCCCTGCCGGGACCACCATGTCAGCAGAGGGGACTGACACCAGCTCCGCCGACACCGACACTGTGGCAGGGGGGACTGACACCGGCCCTGCCGTGACCACATCCGATCACAGGAACGAGCCGCGCGGTATCCCTCGAACAGGTGATTCAGTCACTAATCGCTCGACACCGGTGTACAGAGCGCTACGCTGGTGGCCGATCGCTCTGCTGATCTCGCTCCTTGTCGCCCCATACAGTGTGCTTCCCGTCCCGGGACTGCTCGACGGCCCGCTCGGCAGCCCGGGAAGTCTCCAACTCATCGCCCTGTGCCTGCTCTACGGGGCGCTCGCCACCGGGTACGACCTCCTGCTCGGCCGGACCGGACTGCTCTCCTTCGGCCACGCCCTCTACTTCGCCACCGGCCTGTACGCCACCGACCTCGGGATGCTGGAGCTGGACCTGCCGTTCGCCGCCGCCGCGGTGTTCGGCGTGGCCTGCACCGTCGCGCTGGCCCTCCTCCTCGGCTCGGTCAGCCTCCGCGTCTCCGGCATCGGGTTCTCCATGGTCACCCTCGCCTTCGCCCAGGCCGGCTCGATCCTCGTCCAGCGCAACCCCGGTGGCATCACGGGTGGTGAGGAGGGCCGGTCCGCGCCGGCCGACCACCTGCCCGCCGGCCTGCTCGGGATCGAGAACACCGCCAACCTGTACTGGATAGCCGTCGCCTACCTGGCGCTGACCCTCGGCGTCGTCCACCGTGCCGTCAACTCGCCGACCGGCAGGGTCTGGGAGGGCATCAGGGAGAACGAGCGCCGGGTCGAGGTGCTCGGACTGCGGCCCTACGGCTACAAGTTGGTCGCCTTCGTGCTGGCCGGCGGACTCGCCGGAGCGGGCGGGGTCGTCTACCTGCTGCTGACCGGCGGCGCCACTCCGCAGGCCGCCACCTCGGACGCCACCCTCGCGCTGCTGGTCATGGTGGTCCTCGGCGGATCCGGCACCCGCTGGGGTCCGCTGCTCGGCGGCGTGCTCTACACCTGGGCCGGTCACCGGCTCGGCGACCTCGCCAACTCGGGGACGGTCGCGGACCTCCCCGCTGTCCTGCGCGCCCCGCTCTCCCAACCGCTGTTCCTGCTCGGTGCGTTGTTCGTCGCCGTGGTCTACCTGCTGCCCGGCGGTCTGGCCAGGCTGCCCGCCCGTATCCGCGCCGCCCGATCCGCCCGCGCGACGTGCCCGCCGGGTGGCGTCCGTCCTGCCCGTCCCACCGGAGGTGGTCCCACGTGAGCCAGTCGTCCCTGCACCCCGAGGAGTTGGCCGTCCCGGTGCCCGGCGGCGCGCTGTCCGTCCTGCGCTGGCCCGCCGCGGACCCGCGGGCGCCCACCGTCGTGGCGGTGCACGGCATCACCGCCAACGGCCTCGCGTGGTACGAGGTCGCCCGCCAACTGGCCGGGAAGGTCACTCTGCTCGCCCCCGACCTGCGGGGCCGCGGCGGCAGCCGCGCGCTCGCCGGGCCGTACGGCCTGGCCCGCCACGCAGACGACGTGGCCGCACTGATCAACGCGCTCGGACTCGGGCCGGCCACCGTCGTCGGGCATTCCATGGGGGCGTGGGTGACCGCCCTGGCGGCGGTGCGGCACCCCCGACTCGTCGGCCGGGTGCTGCTCGTGGACGGAGCGCTGACCTTCCCGCTGCCCGACGGCGTCCGAGAGGAGGACGCCCTCGCCGCCGTGCTCGGCCCAGCGCTGGCGCGCCTCTCGATGACCTTCCCGGACCGGAACGCCTACCGGGCTTTCTGGCAGCGGCATCCGGCCGTCGGCTCCGCCTGGTCGGACGGGATCGACGCCTACACTCAGCGGGACCTGGTCGGCCGCGAGCCCGAGCTGCGCTCCTCCTGTGTGCTGGAGGCCGTGCAGACCGACGGTGCCCAGGTGCTGCTGGACACCGAAGCGGCCGCAGCCGTGCACCGGTTGCCCTGCCCGGCCGAACTGCTGTGGGCGGAACGCGGCCTGCTCGACGAAGCGCAGGGCCTCTACGACGCCGAGCGGGTCGCGCGGTCCGGGCTCGACCGGGCACGGGTCCCGGCCTCGCCCGTGCCGGACACCAACCACTACTCGATTCTCTGGTCGGCGGACGGCGCCGGGGCCATCGCGAGCCGCCTGTCCGGCGGGCACGCCTAGCGTCAGCCGAACCCGTCCCCGTCCCCGCCCCTGTCCCCTCCCGTCGCTTGCCGCTCGCCGGGTGCGGCCGTCAGCCGGCCGCGCCCAGGAAGGTCTCCCAACCGCCGGTGGGCGCCTGGCCGACGTTGAGCGTGCGCAGCTTGCGCAGGGTGGACTGGTCCTGCACCTCCAGCCACTCGACGAGCTGCTTGAAGGAGACCATCCGCACCTCGGGCTTGCCGGCGATGGCCTTGAGCGCGTCCTCGACGGCGTCCATGTAGATGCCGCCGTTCCACTGCTCGAAGTGGTTGCCGATGAAGAACGGCGCGCGGTTGCTGTTGTAGGCGCGGTCGAAGCCGGCCAGGTAGGAGTCCCGGGCCTGGTTGCGCCAGTCGCCGTACTTGGACGGGTCGCCCTTGGTGCTGCCGCTGGACTGGTTGGCCAGGATGTTGTAGTCCATCGACAAGACCTGGAAGGTGTGCCCCGGGAAGGGGATGGACTGCAGCGGGAAGTCCCAGACCTTGCCGTCCTGCACCTTCTGCGGCCATATCTGGAGGCCGCCCGCCGAACTCGCGTCGTACTTCCAGCCCATCTTCGCCGCCGTCGGCAGCAGCGCCTTCTGCCCCTCCAGGCACGGGGTCCGGCCGCCGATGAGCTCCTTCTTGTAGTCGAAGGGCAGCGGGTCGACGTCGGTGAAGCCGGTGTTGGTCCGCCACTGGGTGACGAACCCGATCGCCTGGTCGATCTCGCTCTGCCAGTCGTCCGAGGTCCACATGTTGACCCCGTTCTTGTCCGGGCGGCTGGAGCAGAAGTGCCCGTTGAAGTGGGTGCCGATCTCGTGCCCGGCCAGCCAGGCCTGGCTGACGAGCTTGAGCGTGCTCTTGACCGCGCCGTCCGACAGGTACGGGATGTCGGAGGCCCCGACCGCGTGCTTCGGCGGGTGGTAGAGGCTGGACTTGCCCTTCGGCAGGGCGTATATGCCGGAGAGGAAGAAGGTCATCGTGGCCTTGTACTGCTCGGCCAGCTTGAGGAACCGGGGGAACTGGCCGTCGTCGGTGCCGCCCGCGCCGTCCCAGGAGAAGACGACGAACTGCGGCGGACGCTCGCCGGGCTTGAGCTTCTCGGGCTTGGGCTGGTTCGGCTGGGGCCCGGTGTCCGCGTTGGAGCCGTCACCGATCGGCGTGCCCTTGGGCACCACGGCCTGGGTCGGATCGGTGGTGCCGGTCGGGGCGGGGGCGGGGGTGCCCGAGGGGGCGGAGGAGGAGGCCGGTCCCGAGCCGGAGCCGTTGCTGGAACAGGCCGCGACCGCCCCGAGGGCCGCGGTCGCTGCGGTGGCACTGAGCACGGTCCTGCGCGAGATGCTGGTCATGGTCTCCCCTGGTGCCGACGGCCGGTGGTGCGGGCGGCTCTGGGCCTTACCGGTCAAATCGGGCAATTGATGAGTATTCCGCCGTTAGCATGTCATGCGGACCGGACGGCGATCAAAGGGGTCGTCCGGGCCCGACGTGGGTCAACACGCCCATGGCGCCCGGCTGGGCTGCAGGGATCCCGGTTCTGTTGCGGTCCTGTGACGCTTCGCGGCCGACCACTCGCTCGGGCAGTACCGTACCGCCGCGGGGGCGGGCTCCGTCAGAGTGCCGAGAGTCGCCGGTTGCGGCGCACTATTCGTGCTATCGCGGTGCTCACCACGGTCGCCGCCGTGCAGGAGACGGCCAGGCTGAGCCAGGCGGTGTCGAACCAGTGGCTGTTCAGCCAGCCCAGCGTCACGATGTAGGCGGCCCACACCAGCGCCGCCAGCGCCGACCAGTGCAGGAAGCGGTGCGGGTGGTCGGGGGAGTGCCCGATGGCCAGGTCGAGGACGGTCCGTCCCGCCGGCACGAACCGGGCGACCACCACCATCGCGGCGGCGGCCCCGCGCGGCCGTTCGACCAGGGCCTGCTGCACCCGGGACACGCTCGCCGCGAGCTTGGGGCGCCGCGCCAGCCGCCGCTGGACCAGCGGGGCGCCGCGTCGGGCGAGGTGCAGCAGCAGGAGGTCGCCGAGGAACGAGGAAATCGCAACGCCCAGGCCGAGCAGCACCGGGGCGCCGTCGATCTGCGCGGTCTTGAGCACGGCCAGGATCACCAGCGTGCCGCTGGGGATGAAGGGGAGGAGGGCGTCGCCGAGTACGGCGCAGAGCGCCAGGGCGCAGATCCACGAGGATCCGATCGCCGCCACGAAGTTCAAGGCCCGTACTCCCTCCACGCCGCCCGGGGGAGCAGGTGGCTGCTGGGGTCAACGCTAGCGCCTCGACTTTCATGCCATGAAGCACCCCGGGTATGCGCGGGATCACAGCCGGGGAACGAAGCCGTCGCGGTCGGCGGCACCAGCCGCCGGAGTGATCCGCGCCACATTCCATGCTGCCGCACTTCCCGCCGGGCGTGGAACCGCTGCCGGATTTGCGCCCGGCCGGACGGATGCGGGCCGCACATGGAATGGAACGAGCCCCCGGAGCGGGGTTTCCACTCCGGGGGCTCGCATGGATCGTCCGGAACTGGTCCAGCCCGGCGACCTTGTCAACGGGAACGGGGGGCTTCCCATCGATGCCCCCGCTCCTGATCACCAGCCTGCCGGACTCCGGCGGTCCATCGCGAGACCTGCGGCTGGCGACTTCCGGCTCTGGCGTGAAGTCGCCACGCGTGTCCGCCCGCTGGCGCTGCGTCAGCCGAACGTCCGGTCGGCGGCGGCTCCGGTCGCGGATCGAGCGGCGGCTCCGGAGATGTGCCGCGGGACACCCCGAAGGCGGGGAACAGCGGGCGCCGGACGGTGGTTGCCCCCGATCGGCAGGAGTAGAAGAGACCGGAAAGGCGAGCGGCATGACCACCGAGGACCAGCAGACACACGGCACCGAACCGCCCGCCCCCGCGATCCGGGGCACCGCCCGCGGCACCGCACCCGCCCCGCTCTCGATCCTCGACCTCGCGACCGTCGGCGTCGGCCACACCCCCGCCGAGGCGCTCGCGGCCACCACCGCACTCGCCCGGAACGCCGAGCGCTGGGGCTACCACCGCTTCTGGGTCGCCGAGCACCACGGCATGCCCGGCGTCGCCAGCTCCACCCCGGCCGTCCTGCTCGCCCACCTGGGCGCCCACACCACCACGCTCCGGCTCGGCTCCGGCGGCGTCATGCTCCCCAACCACGCCCCGCTCGCCATCGCCGAACAGTTCGGCCTGCTGGAGGCCCTGCACCCCGGCCGGATCGACCTCGGCCTCGGTCGCGCCCCCGGCACCGACCAGGCCACCGCCCGGGCACTGCGCCGCGGCCTCGCCGAGGGCGCCGACGACTTCCCCCAGCAGCTCGCCGAACTGACCCACTTCCTCGACGGCGACTTCCCGGCCGGCCACCCGTACGCCCGGCTCACGGCCATCCCCAACGGCGACGCCCGACCGCCGATCTGGCTCCTCGGCTCCTCGGGCTTCAGCGCCCAGCTCGCCGGCCGCCTCGGCCTGCCCTTCGCCTTCGCGCACCACTTCAGCAGCGCCAACACCCTCCCGGCACTCGACCTCTACCGGGACTCCTTCCGCCCCTCCGCCGTCCTCACCGAGCCCTACGCCCTCATCGGCGTGAGCGCGGTGGCCGCCGACGACGAGGACTCCGCCCGCCGCCTCGCCCGCTCCGCGGCGCTCGGCATGCTCCGGCTGCGCCGCGGCACCCCGGGCCCGATCCCCACGCCGGAGGAGGCCGAGTCCTACCCGTACAGCCCGGTCGAGGCGGACTTCATCGACAACTGGCTGGCCAACGTGGTCCTGGGCGCCCCGGGCGAGGTCGCCGACGGCCTCGAAGCCCTGCGCAAGCGAACGGGCGTCGACGAGCTGATGATCACCTCCCACATCCACGGCCACGAGGCCCGCCTCCGCTCCTACGGCCGGATCGCCGAGGCCTACGGCCTGACGGCCACGGCCTGAGGCAGACCGCACGACGCAGATCGCCTGTCCCTGGCCATCGTCGTGGCCGGGGTCGGCGGGTCCCTGGCCGGCAGGCCGTGGCGGACTCCGGTGGCGACCGGACCGGCGGGCAACGGGCCTGCTCACAGAGGTGGTGCCGGGGCTGGAGCCCTCAGGGCCGGGCCTCCTCGCACGCCGATCGCGAAGCGTCGAGCGAGCGACCGGCCGTGTCCTGACGGACCTTGCCAGGTCATGGGCGCCGGGCCGGGGACTCCCCGCAGCTGCCGGCCTCCGGTCGTGCAGGCCGCCAGATACCGTCGCGGGCTCGTCCCGAGCCGCCGTCGAGCCGCCGAGCAACCGAGCCGCCCGGCAACCGGGCGGCCGAGAGCGAGGTGGCGAGCCCCTGCGGCCGGGGTGCCGCCTGATCGCCAGCCGCCCCAGCGCCCCCGGCCCGGCCGTCGTCGTGGCCGGGGTCGCGGGGATCCCCGGTACTCGGCCCTGCGGACGCTCAGTCCGCCAGCCGCCAGCCGCCAGCCGCCAGCCGCGAGTCAGCAGCCGTCCGACGGGCGGCGCTCGCGCTCCGGCCCTTTACCGGGGGGCGGGCCGGGACCGGCGCAGTATGGCGGCGACGCGTTCGGCGTCGCCGGGGCGGGCGAAGTACCAGCCCTGGGCGGTGTCGCAGCCGGTGAGGCGGAGGCGTTCGGCCTGGGCGGCGTTCTCGATGCCCTCGGCGGTGACGGTCAGGCCCAGGGTGTGGGCCAGCTGGACCATCGCTCCGACGATCTGCTCGTCGGCGTCGCTGCGGCGGCTGTCGGGGGCCGGGTGGTCGGGCCGGCCGGCCGGGGCCGGGTCGCGGAAGCCCTCGATGAAGGTGCCGTCGAGCTTGAGCACGTGCACCGGCAGGCGGGAGAGGTAGGCGAGGTTCGAGTAGCCGGTGCCGAAGTCGTCGATGGCGATCCGGACGCCCATGTCGGCGAGCGCCTGCAGGGCCTGGAGCGGGCGGCCGCCGGGGCCGAGCAGGGCGCTCTCGGTGATCTCCAGCTGGAGCAGCCGGGCGGGCAGGCCGGTGCGTTCGAGGGCGCGGGCGACGTCGGCGACGACGTCGGAGTCCCAGATCTGCCGGGCGGCCAGGTTGACGCTGACGAAGGTCTCGGTGTCGGGGAACTCGGTGAGCCACTGCCGGGCCTGGCGGCAGGACTCCTCCAGCACCCACTTGCCGAGCGGCACGATCGCGCCGGACTCCTCGGCGAGCGGGATGAAGCGGTCGGGCGAGAGCGTCCCGTAGCGGGGGTGGCGCCAGCGGACCAGGGCCTCGGCGCCGTGCACCGCGCCGTCGGCGAGGCCGACCAGCGGCTGGTACTCGATGGTGAACTCGCCGCGTTCGAGGGCCGGGCGCAGTGCGGTGGCGAGGAGCTGGCGGGTGAGCTGATGGGCGCCGCGGTCGGAGTCGTAGAGGGTCCAGCGGGCGCGGCCGTCGGCCTTGGACCAGTAGAGGGTGGCGTCGGCGTCCTTGACCAGGTCGGTCGGGGTGGTCCCGTGCACGGGGCGTTCGACGACGCCGACGCTGGCGGTGATCACCAGGCGGTGGCCGGCGATGTCGAAGGGGAGTTCCAGGGCTTCGAGGATGCGGGCGGCCAGGTCGGTGAGCTGTTCGCTGCCCGCGCTGTCGGTGACGAGGACGGCGAACTCGTCGCCGCCCATCCGGGCGACCAGGTGGGCGCTGTGCCCGGGGAAGCCGCCGCGCAGCCGGGTGGCGACGGCGATCAGGAGCTGGTCGCCGATGTGGTGGCCGAGGGTCTCGTTGATCGCGGCGAAGCCGTCGAGGTCGAGGTAGCAGACGCCGACGCGGCGCCCGTCCGCGGGGCGGGGGTCGCCGGTGAGGCAGGCGGCGTCGAGGCGTTCGAAGAAGTAGGTCCGGTTGGGGAGCCGGGTCAGCGGGTCGTGGAGGGCCTGGTATTCGAGGCGGTCGCCGAGCCGGCGCTGTTCGGTGATGTCCTCGACGAGGGCGAGGGTGTAGAGGGGGTGCCCGGCGCTGTCCCGGATGAGGGAGACGGTCACCTTGCTCCAGACCGTGCGGCCTTCGCGGTGCCTGAGCTGCTTCTCGACCCGGAACCGTTCGCGTCCGCCGTGGACGAGGGCGGGGAAGAGCCGGTGCGGCATGCCCTCCGGGTCGAGGATCTCGTGCAGGTGGGTGCGGACGAGTTCGCCGACGCCGCGGCCGAGCAGGGCCGCGAAGGCGGGGTTGACCTCGATGATCCGGTCGTCGGGGTCGATCAGGGCCATGCCGATGACGGCGTCGCAGAAGGCGGCCCGGAAGCGGGACTCGCTGGCCCGCAGTGCGGTGAGCATCCGGTCGGTCCCGTCGTCCGCCCGGTGGGCGCCGTTGGTCAGTGGCGCCGAGCAGGTGGGGCAGAGGAGCACTTCGGGTGCCGCGTCCGGGGCCACCTCGGGGGTGCTGTCCCGGGCTCCGTCCCGGTTGGTGGGCCCGTCCTCCAGGGCCACCCCCGGGTGGTGTGCGTCGGCCCCCTCGTTCTGGCCCGGCACGGCATGCTCCCGTCCGCTGCTGACGCCTGATGCTGGTCCGACCGGTCACCCGGGACTGCGGCGGCCGGCTCCGCACTCTGTCGCGGTCCTCGGGGTCGGTCCGGCGCGGGACGCCCGGCGGGGAACTGCCGCGTGGGGGAGACCGCGTGGACACCCGCGTGAAGAACAGGGCGCTGCGGCCGATCATAGGACGCGTCGGCAACGCGCGGTGACCGCCGCCAGGGTGATTCGCCCGCTTTGGGGTCAACCGTGGCGGTACATGCAGACGCCCCCGGTACACATCACATGATGTGCGCCAGGGGCGCGTGCGCCGAACCCGCGCCCCATGACACCGGTTGCGCGCCGGGAGCGCGAAGCGGGGTGGGGCCTCGGCCGGCGGGGCGTCCGCCGGAACGTCAGGCCAGCGTGGCCGTCAGGGTGATGGTGGTGCCGGTGAGGGCCTGGCTGACCGGGCAGTTCGCCTTGGCGTCCTCGGCGGCCTTCACGAAGCCGGCCTCGTCCAGGCCCGGGACGTCGCCGACCACGGTCAGGTGGATGCCGGTGATGCCGGCGCCGGGCTGGAAGGTCACGTCGGCCTGGGTGTCCAGCTTGGCGGGCGGGGTGCCGGCGCCGGCCAGGGCGTGCGAGAGGGCCATCGAGAAGCACGCGGAGTGCGCGGCGCCGATCAGCTCCTCCGGACTGGTCTTGCCGTTGGGCTCCTCGGCACGGGCCGCCCAGGAGACGGGGTACTCACCGATGCCGGACGAGGCGAAGGTCACCTGCCCCTTGCCCTGGAGCAGGTTGCCCTCCCAGGCGGTGCGGGCGGTGCGGGTCGTAGCCACGATCGGTACCTCCATTGCTGACATTGCTGCGGAACTGCTGAGGAGCAGCTGAGGAATTGCTGGTGCGTCACTTCCGGTCATGCACGCACCAGCCTACGGTGGGCCCCGGTCCGTCCCCGGGTACTTCGGGTGCCCGGCGGTGCGGCGGTGCGTGCGCCGTCCGGATCGTGGACGGTCGGGTGCAACGGAGGGGACCGGGGCCGGGAGCCCTGTTAGATTGGCGCGGGCCCGAGCTCGGCCGCCGTACGGCCGGGTTTCCACCACCAGCCTTTCCGGGAGCCGCCGCGATGACGGACCACCCCACGACCTCCGACGCCGCTCTGCCCGCGGGGGTGGACGACGCCGTGCGCGCCGAGCTGACCAGCCTGCGCGAGAGCATCGACAACATCGACGCCGCGGTGGTCCACATGCTGGCCGAGCGGTTCAAGGCGACCCAGCGGGTCGGCCGGCTCAAGGCCGAGCACAAGCTGCCGCCGGCCGATCCGGCGCGGGAGCGGGACCAGATCAAGCGGCTGCGCGAGCTGGCCGCCGGGGCCAAGCTGGACCCGGTCTTCGCTGAGAAGTTCCTGAACTTCATCATCGCCGAGGTCATCCGCCACCACGAGGCGATCGCCCGCGCCTGAGGCTCCGCGCACGAGGGCCGCGGGCCCGAGAAGGTCCGGCACTGACCGATGTCGACCGGTTCCGACTGTTTTCAACCGGTACCGGCGGGCTCCGCGGCGGTGAATCAGCGTCCCGGGGGCCCGGTGTCAGGGGTGCCGGGGGTGTCGGGCGCGGCTAAAGTCCGGATTTCGTGAGGCTCCACGGTTGGCGTAGCGTGCAGGTTTCCGCAGCCGGAGAGGTGGAGCAGCGACGATGGCGGTGAACCTGCCCGAAACGCCGAGCGAGGCCGAGGGCCGTGCCGAGAGTTCCGCCGCCCCCGGCGGTCGCGCCGAGGCCCGCCGCCGGGCCCGTGGCGGACGCGCCCGCAAGGCCCGGCGGACGCGGCGCAAGCCGCGGCCGTGGTGGATCGAGATCCCGGCGATGATCGCGGTCGGCCTGACGCTCGCGCTGCTGATCAAGACCTGTCTGCTCCAGGTGTTCACCATCCCGTCCGGCTCGATGGAGAACACGCTGCGGATCGGCGACCGGGTCGGCGTGAACAAGCTGGCGCCGCTGACCGGCTGGGAGCCGGAGCAGGGGCAGCCGGTGGTCTTCAAGGACCCGGGCGACTGGCTCCCGCCGCAGCCGGTCGACGGCAACCCGTTCACCAACGCGCTCACCTCGGCGCTGAGCTTCGTCGGGCTGGTGCCGCCGAAGGACGACAACTACCTGGTCAAGCGGGTGATCGCGACCGGTGGTCAGACCGTGCAGTGCACCGGCACCACGCTCACAGTGAACGGGAAGAAGGTCGACGAGCCGTACCTCCACCCGGGGGACGACTCCTGCGCCGGCCTGGACTTCGGGCCGGTGACGGTGCCGGCCGGGCACATCTGGGTGGAGGGCGACCACCGCAGCGACTCGGCGGACTCCCGCTACCACCGCAGCGGCCCGGGTGGCGGCGCGGTGCCGGTGGGCAACGTGGTGGGGCCGGTGTCGGCCGTCGTGTGGCCGCTCAACCACTTCGACTGGTTCGGCTGGGTCGGCCGCTGACCCCGCTCTCGGCGGTGGTCGGCTCCCCGGCGTCCACCGCGACGGCCTCGGCCGCCGCCGCCACCGCCCCCGCGACGGGCTCGACCGCGACGGCGTCCACCGCGACGGACTCCGCCGCCCGCGCGGTCCCCGCGGCCTCCGCCGGCTTGCTCGCCTGGGCCGCGAACGCCCCGGCGAGCACCAGCAGGCCGCCCGCGAGCTGCGGCAGCCCGAGGTGCTCGCCGAGCAGGATCCAGGCCAGCACGGTGGCGACGACGGCCTCCAGGTTGGCCACCACTCCGGCGACCGGCGGCGAGAGGTGCCCGACGGAGACCACGCCGGTCAAGTAGGCGAGGACGGTCGCCACCAGCACCATCCAGGCGGCCGGGAGGAACGCGGGCAGCGAGTGCCCGTTCATCACGACGTCCCCGCCGAGCGGGCTCCAGTCGGCCTCCCAGGGCCGGGTCGCCACGGTGAGCACGACCGCGCCGATCAGCAGGCCGAACGCGCTGACGGCCATCGGGTCGACCGGTCGCTCGCCCCGGCGGCCGGCGTCGGCCAGCACGAAGTAGCCGACCTGGCAGCAGGCGGCACCGAGCGCGAACAGGACGCCGAGGGCGTCGAAGCTCAGGCCGTTCCAGACCTCCACCACGCAGGCGAGGCCGGTCACGGCGACTGCGGCGCCGAACGCCGCGCCCCGGCTGACGGGCTTGCGCTGGACGAACTTGACGTAGCCGATGAGCAGCGGCGGGCCGAGGTACTGGATGAGCAGGGCCACGCCGACCGGGATGCGGGAGATCGCCGCGAAGTAGCAGGCCTGGACGCCGGCGACGGCGAGCAGGGCGAAGCCGATCAGCAGGCCGGGGCGGCGGAGCACGGCGTCGCGGTGGCGGTAGGCGATCGGCAGGAGGACCACGGCGGCACCGGTGACCCGCAGCCAGACCACGTGGAGCGGGGAGAGCCCGGCCTCGATCAGCGGCTTCGCGGCCGTGCCGGAGCCGCCGAAGGCGCAGGCGGAGATCAGCGCGAGGCCGAGGCCGAGGGTTCGTCCGGAGGGGCGGGCGGACGGGGCCGTTGTCTGGTGCACCGACGCATTGTGACAGTCATACCGCCGATGGTGTAAGGCGCCATTCCGCCATTTGGTCCTGCGGGCAACTGTACGCAGCGGAGTATTCACACCGCTCGCCCGCAGGGAGTAAGAGGGAGCACGGGGCAGTAAGGGGAAGCAACGGGAAGCAAGGGGACGTGAAGGCGCACGGCAACGCCCCGGGGTCGGATGAGACCCCGGGGCGCAGGAGCCGCCGGATCGGACGGGCCGCCGGATCGGACGGGCCGGGATCAGTTCCCCGGCCCGGCCCCCGTGCCGCCGTTGTTCGTCCCGCCCGTCGGCTGGGTGGTGGGCGTCGTCGTCGGGCCGGTCGTCGGCTGCGTGGTCGGCGTCGGCCGGGTGGTGGGCCTGGTCGTCGGCGGCGACGTGGGGTTCGTGGTCGGCTGCGTCGTGGGCGGCGCGGTCGGCACGGTGTTCCCGCCGGAGTTCGAGCCGTCGGAGCCGTTCGCTCCGCCGTTCTGGGACCCGTTCGACCCGCCGTTCTGCGAGCCGTTCGAGCCGCTGCTCGGCTGGCTGCTCGCGCCGCCGTTCGGGTTGCCGGTGGCGCTGCCCGTCGACGGGGTGCCGGACGGCGTGGCAGGGGAGGTCGGCGCGTCGGTCGCGCCGGAGTCGCCGCCGTCCGACGGGTCCGGGAAGTCGCCCACGGGCTGGCCCTTGAGCGCGGCCTTCATGTAGCTGGTCCAGATCTGCGCCGGGTACTGGCCGCCGGCCGCGCCGTCGATGCCGCCGACGCCGCTCAGGCTCACCTGCGCCCCGGTGCCCGGGTCCTGGCCGAACAGCGCGACCGAGGTGACGAGCTCGGGGGTGTAGCCGACGAACCACACCGACTTCTGGTCGTCCGTGGTGCCGGTCTTGCCGGCCGCCGGCCGGCCCAGCGCCTTCGCCCGGAAACCGGTGCCGCCCGGGTCGCTCACGACGCCCTGGAGCATCGACGTGACCTGGTTCGCGGTGTCCGCGCTGATCGCCTGGGTGGTCTTGTGTGCGGGCAGCTGGACGGCCTCGCCCTCGCGGTCCACCGACTGCACGAGCCACGGCGTGATCTGCTTGCCGCCGTTGTCGAGCGTGGCGTACACGCCGGCCATGTCGAGCACGCTCGGGGTGGCCGCGCCCAGCGGGATGGACGGCACCGGGTCGAGGCCCGGGGTGCTGCCGGGCAGGCCCAGCGCGACCGCGGTGTCCTTGACCTTCTGCAGCCCGGTGTCCTGGGCGAGCTGGGCGAACACCGAGTTCACCGACTTGTCGATGGCCTGCTGGAGCGAGATCTGGCCGTAGCTGACGTCGCCCTCGTTCGGCGGCGCGTACGGGGTGCCCTTGCCGCCGCGGACCTTGCGGCCGCTGGTGCCGTCGTAGACGGTGCGCGGGGTGACGGTCCGGCCGTCCTGGGTCTTGGCGTTGTTCTCGAACGCGGCGGCGAGGGCGATCGCCTTGAAGGTCGAGCCGGCCTGGTAGTCGCGCCGGGTCGCGTTGTCGACGTAGTGCTTGATGTAGTCGACGCCGCCGTACAGGGCGACGACCGCACCGGTCTTCGGGTCCACCGAGGCGGCGCCGGCCTGGGCGGCCGCGTCCTTCTTGCGCTTGTCCGGGTTCAGGGTGTCGTGCAGCTGCGCCTGGACGGCGTCCTGCAGGGCCTGCTGGCGGGTCGGGTCGATGCTCAGCTTGATCGTGTAGCCGCCCTTGGCCAGCTCGTTGTCGCTGATGATCCCGCTGGAGGTGAGGTACTGGGTGGCCGCGTCGACCAGGTAGCCGGACTGGCCGGACAGGCCGGGGTTGGGCTGCGGGTCCTTGACGTCCGGGAACGGGGTCTTGGCCCGCTCGTCGGCGGACAGCCAGCCCTCCTTGACCATGCCGTCCATGACGTAGTTCCAGCGGTTGACCGCGTTCTGCTTGCCCAACGGGGTCGTGTTGGCCACGTCGTAGGCGCTGGGCGCGTTGAGCAGGGTGGCCAGGTAGGCGCCCTGGGCGGCGTTGAGCGCGGAGGCGTCGATGCCGAAGTACGCCTGCGCGGCGGCCTGGATGCCGTAGGCGCCGCGGCCGTAGTAGGAGGTGTTCAGGTAGCCGGAGAGGATCTCGTCCTTGCTCTCGGTGGCGTCCACCTTGATGGCGATGAAGAGCTCCTTCACCTTGCGGGTGACGGACTGCTTCTGGTTCAGGTACGTGTTCTTCACGTACTGCTGGGTGATCGTGGAGCCGCCCTGGGTGCCCTCGCCCTTGGCGGTGTTGATCGCGGCGCGGGCCAGGCCCTGCACGTTGATCGCGCCCTCGTGGTAGAAGTTGCGGTCCTCGGCGGCCAGCGCGGCGTGCTGGGCGGCGGGGGAGACCTTGTCCAGGCCGACGTTCTGCCGGTTGCGCTCGCCGGTGCGGGTGATCACCGAGCCGTCCGCGTAGAGCCAGGTGTTGCTCTGGGCGGTGGCCGCGGCGTGCGCGTCCGGGACCTTCACGAGCGCGATGCCGAGCGCGAAGAGGCCGACACCGAGGAGGATCGAGGCGGCGAGTCCGAGCAGCGTCATCCGCCAGGTCGGTATCAGCCGGCGCCAGCCGGTGCGCTTGGGGCGGCGCTTCTTGCCGCCCTGGGGATCTCTGGACAAGGCGCGGCCTTTCCTGCGGGCGGACCGGGCCAGCCTGCACAGACGGGGACAACGGTGGTCGGGGGACCTTTGTCCCGATTCCGGTTTACCGCCCAGGACGAACGGGATGGGTCGATCGGCTCCTCCGGAGCGGCAATCGAGACCGACATCACATCCAAAACGCACGCAAAACGGACGCCATGGGCAAAAAAGTTGGGGAGCCCCTCGCTGATGCGAGGGACTCCCCACTGTCTGTGCGCCGCCAGGGACTCGAACCCCGGACCCGCTGATTAAGAGTCAGCTGCTCTAACCAACTGAGCTAGCGGCGCCTGCTGACCTGGAAAACAATACACGGTTCCGAGGGGTGCCTCGAACCGCGTCCGGCCGCACCGGATCGGCGATGCCCGTTTCCTCCCGGTTGGGGTGGAGTTTTGGCGCGGTTAGGGTGGAAACGTGCCCAGCCCCACCGGACGTCCGCGCGCCCGCGGAGCCGTCGCCGTCCTGCTGCTGATCAGCGCGGTGGCGTACACCGCCTGGGTGCTGGAGGTCGTCCTGAGCACCGGGCTCGACCCGGTCCAGGCGTACATCAGCGAACTCGCCGCCGCGGACCAGCCACTGGGCGGGCTCTTCCGGGCCACCGACCTGGTCGCCGGTCTGGCCGTCCTCGCGGCGGCCGGCACCGCGCTCGTCGGCACCGGGCAGGTCGACACCGCCCGCCGAACCGGCGCCGAGCCCGTCGGTACCGCTCACCGAACCGGCACCGCCCGCCGAGCCGGCGCCGAGCCCGTCGGTACCGCTCACCGAACCGGCGCCTCCCGCCGAACCGGCGCCCCGCAGCCCCGCCACCGCTGGGCACTGGCGGGCTGGTCGGCCCTGGCCCTGTTCGGCGCGGCGACCGCCGCCGACTCCCGGCTGCCGCTCAGCTGCACCCCCACGAGCGACGAGGAGTGTGCCGCCCGCGAGACGGCCGGGCTCGTGCCCGCCACCCACACCGCGCACGCCGTCACCAGCAGCCTCGCCATGATCGGCGCGCTCGCCGGGCTCGTCGCGCTCACCGTGGCCGCGCGCCGCTACGGATGGTGGCCCCCGGTGCGCCGGTACGGGCCCTGGCTGCTCGGCGCCGAACTGCTCGCGACCACCTGGAGCCTCGCCGCGATCGGCGCCTTCCAGGCCGGACGCGGCACCTGGGCGCTCGGGGCCGGCCAGCGGCTCCAGGTGCTGCTGGTCGCGCTCTGGCTGGGCGTCCTCGCGTGGAGCCTGTTCCGTGGGGAGGCCGACGACCGGCGGGCGCACGACCGGGCCGCGCCCACCCGGGACCGGGCGGGCCGGGAGCCGGTATGACGGCGGCCGGCCTCGCGCCCGTCCGGGCGGCGTTCCTGCGCATCGACGGCGTGCCGCTGCACGTCCGCACCGAGGGCGAGGGCCCGGTCTGCGTGCTCACCGGCGGTCTCGGCAGCAGCTGGTTCGACTGGGACCTCGTCGTCCCGTTCCTCGCCCCCTACCGCACCGTCGTCCGCTTCGACCGGCCCGGCTACGGTCTGAGCGCCCCCGAGCCCGCCACCGGCCGGCCCGCCCCGACGGCGGCCGGCGAGGCCGGGCGCATCCGGGCCGTGCTGGACGCCCTCGGGCTGCGCGAGCCGTGCACGCTCGCCGGGCACTCGCTGGCCGGCTTCCACGTCGAGGCCTTCGCCCGGCTGCACCCCGAGCGGGCGGCCGGGCTGGTCCTCGTCGACGGCAGTGTCGAACCGGCGCCCCGGCCGCTGCCCGCCCCCGGGCTGCGCGACCTCGCCGTGCGGGGCGCCGCCGGCGCCGCCACTGCCCTCGCCGTGCCGTACCTGTTCGGCCCGGCCGCCCGGCGGCTGACCGCCCGGCTCACCACCGTCCGCCGCGAGGACCTGGCCCCGCCGGACCTCGTCCGGCACTGCTACCGCACCGGCCGCGCGCTGCGCGCGCTGCTCCGGGAGAACGCCCGCTACCTCGACGTCGCCGCCGAGCTCGACGGGCTGCGCCGCACCCGGGCCCTGCCCGAGGGCCTGCCGGTCACCGTGCTCGCCGCCGACGACGGACTGCGCTCCCGGCGGACGGAGGCTTGGCTCGCCGAGCAGCGGGAGCTCGCCGCCCTGCTCGGCGCGGACTTCCGCACCACGGCCCCGGCCGGGCACCTGGTGATGTTCGACCGTCCGGACGCGGTGGCCTCGGCGATCCTCGACACGCACTGACCCGCGGACGGCCCGCGGACGGCCGGCGGCAGGAGCCGCAAACGCCGGAAGGCCCCTCGCTCTCGCGAAGGGCCTTCCGGCTGTCTGTGCGCCGCCAGGGACTCGAACCCCGGACCCGCTGATTAAGAGTCAGCTGCTCTAACCAACTGAGCTAGCGGCGCTTGCTGACCCGGAAGACATTACACGGGACCGGGGCGATCCGCCGAATCGTATTCGGCCGATCACGTTACGTGAGATTCTCGTGCGGGCCTTCAGGTGGCGTCCGGGAAGTGGCAGGCCGCCTGGTGCCCGTCCCCCGCGAGCGCGGGCTTCTCCTCCTCGCAGCGGGTCCGTGCCCCGGGCTCCGTGAGGCGGGCGTAGACCGGGCAGCGGGTGCGGAAGGGGCAGCCGGCGTGTCGCTGGGTGGGGGAGGGCGGATCGCCCGCGAGGAGGATCCGGTCCCGGGCGCGTTCGGCGGCCGGGTCGGGCAGCGGGACGGCGGAGAGCAGCGCGCGGGTGTACGGGTGGCGGGGGCGGTCGAAGACGGCGGCGACGTCGCCCTGCTCGACCGTCCGTCCGAGGTACATCACGCTGACCCGGTCGGCGAGGTGCCGGATGACCGAGAGGTCGTGCGAGACGAACAGGTAGGACAGGCCCAGGTCGGCCTTGAGCGACTGCAGCAGGTTGAGGATCCCGGCCTGGATGGAGACGTCGAGCGCGGAGACCGGCTCGTCCAGGACGAGCAGCCTGGGGCGGACGGCCAGGGCGCGCGCGATGGAGATCCGCTGGCGCTGCCCGCCGGAGAACTGGTGCGGGTAGCGGCCGGCGTGCTCCGGCTCGAGGCCGACCTGGCGCAGCAGTTCGGGCACCCGCCCGGCGATCTCGTCGCGCGCGGCGCGCTGGGCGCGCAGGGGCTCGGCGATGATGTCGCCGACCGGCATCCGGGGGTCGAGGCTGGCCATCGGGTCCTGGAAGACGATCTGCAGCTGCGACCGGAGCCGGTGGGCCTCGGCGCGGGTGAGCCGGGACGTGTCCTGTCCGAGGAGCTCGATGCGGCCGGTCTCGGGGGCGGCGAGGTCGAGCAGCTCGAAGAGCGTCGTGGACTTGCCGGAGCCGGATTCGCCGACCAGGCCGAGGGTCTCGCCCTCGCGGAGGTCGAGGTCGACGCCGTCCACGGCGTAGACCTCGCCGACGCGGCGCTTGAACACCGTGCCCTTGAGGAGCGGAAACGTTTTTCCGAGCCCGCTGACCGCCAGTACCTGCGGCCGGGTGTCGCGTGCCCCGGTCACGGCGGGGGCGGGCACCTCCGGCACGGGGTACACGTCGGCCGGCGCGGGCCGCTGCTCGGCCAGCTCCGCCGAGCGCACGCACGCCGCCAGGTGGCCGTCCCCGCCGAGCAGTTCCGGCTCGGCCGTCGAGCAGCGCGGTTCGGCGAGCGGGCAGCGCGCGGCGAACGGGCAGCCGGGCGGCAGGTCGGCCAGTGGCGCCGGGCTACCGGGGATCGGGACGAGCGGCCCGCCGCGGCCGTCGAGCCGGGGCACCGCGCCGATCAGGCCGAGCGTGTACGGGTGGCGCGGGGCCGCGAACAGCTCGTCCACACCGGCCGTTTCGACCACCCGGCCCGCGTACATCACCGCGACCCGGTCGGCCGTCCCGGCGATCACCCCGAGGTCGTGGCTGACCAGCACCAGCGCGGCGCCGGTCTCCCGCTGGGCGGTGCGCAGGACGTCGAGCACCTGGGCCTGGATGGTGACGTCCAGGGCGGTGGTGGGCTCGTCGGCGAGCAGGATGTCGGGGTCGTTGGCGACGGCCATGGCGATCATCGCGCGCTGGCGCATGCCGCCGGAGAACTCGTGCGGGAAGCTGTCGAGCGCGCGGTCGGGGGCCGGGATGCCGACGAGGTCGAGGAGTTCGGCGGCGCGGCGGCGGGCGGCGGCCTTGTCGGTCTTCTGGTGGACGCGGATCGCCTCGGCGATCTGGTCGCCGATCCGGTAGACCGGGGTGAAGGCGGAGAGCGGGTCCTGGAAGACCATCGCGACCCGCCGGCCGCGGATCGAGGCGAGCTCCCGGCCGGGCAGCCCGACCAGCTCCCGCCCGTCCAACCGCACCGAGCCCCGGACCCGGGCGGTGCCGGGCAGCAGCCCGAGGACGGACAGCGCGGTGACGGACTTCCCGGAGCCGGACTCGCCGACGATGCCGAGGGTTTCGCCGCGCCGCAGGGTGAGGTCCACCCCGCGCACGGCCGGGACCGGGCCCTGCGGGCCGGCGAAGTCGACGCGCAGGTCGCGGACGGCGAGCAGGGGGGTTTCGACGGCGGTGCCGGGGGTGCTGGTCACGGCGGTGGTCACGGCTTCTTCCTACGGGCGCGGCGGCGGGGCGCGCCCGCGGCGGTGGGGTCGAGGGCGTCGCGCAGCCCGTCGCCGATGAGGTTGACGGCGAGGACGAACAGCACCAGCAGCGCGGCGGGGAAGTAGAACAGCCAGGGGAACACCGGCGCTTCGCTGGTGCCGGCCGCGAGCAGGGTGCCGAGCGAGACGTCCGGCGGTTTGACGCCGAAGCCGAAGTAGGAGAGGGCGGTCTCGCTCATGACGGCGCCGCCGACGGCGATGGTGGCGTCGATGATGAGGAAGGACGCGACGTTCGGCAGGACGTGCCGCAGGATGATCCGCAGCGGCCGGACGCCCATGAAGCGTGCGGCGCGGACGAATTCGCGCTCGCGCAGGGAGAGCGTCATGGACCGGACCACCCGGGCGGTGATCATCCAGTTGAACAGGGCGAGCAGCAGGACGAAGGCGATCCAGCCGGTGCTCTTCAGCCGGGGCGAGACGATCGTGATGATCAGGAAGCTGGGGAAGACCAGCAGCAGGTCCACGACGAACATCAGGCAGCGGTCGGCCCAGCCGCCGAAGTAGCCGGCGCACGCGCCGACCAGCGAGGCGAGCACGGTGGAGAAGAGCGCCACCAGCAGACCGATGACCAGCGACTTCTGCAGGCCGCGGACGGACTGGGCGAAGACGTCCTGCCCGATTCCGTTGGTGCCGAACCAGTGCTGGGCGGAGGGCGGTTGGTGCAGGGCGCCGAAGTCGGGTGCGGCGTAGTCCCACTGCGTCAGGTACGGCCCGCCGAAGGCGAGTGCGAACAGCAGGAGGACGAGGACGGCCCCGGCGAGCGCTCCGCGGGCGGCGAGCAGCCGGGTGAGGACGAGCCGGGCGCGGCCGGTGCCGCGGGGCGCGGGGGCCGGGGCGGCGGGTCCGGCCGGTTCTGCGGCGACGGTGGTCATCTGGGTCACCTCCGGTCAGGACCGCACGCGCGGGTCGAGGGCGGCGTGCAGGGTGTCGGCGAGGAAGCCGGAGGCGAGGACGACGAGGGCGGTGAACAGGTTGACCGCGACGACGGAGTTGACGTCCTGTTCGTTGATCGCCTGGATCAGCCACTCGCCCATGCCGTGCCAGCCGAAGATCGTCTCGGTGAACACCGCGCCGGTGAAGATGCCGAGGAAGCTGTAGGCGAACATCGTCGACATCGGGATCACGGCGGTGCGCAGCCCGTGCTTGAGCAGGGCCCGGCCGCGGGTGAGGCCCTTGGCCTCGGCGGTGCGCAGGTAGTCCGAGCCGAGCACGTCGAGCATGATGCCGCGCTGGTAGCGGCTGTAGGTGGCGAGGCCGTACAGCGCGAGCGACATGGTCGGCAGCAGGAGGTGGAGCGCCCAGTCGGAGAGGTGGGCGCCGAGGCCGCCGGCGAGCCCGGGGGTCTCGTAGCCGGTGAACGGGACGACCTCGTGGCCGGCCGCGTCCTTGGCGGCGATGGCGCCGTTCTTGAGGAAGAGGGCGACCAGGAAGACCGGGGTGGAGAGGAGGACGAAGGAGAGCAGGGTCAGCAGCCGGTCGGATATCCGGTACTGCCGCACGGCGCTCCAGGCGCCGACCGCGACGCCGAGCACCATGCCGAGCAGGCTGCCGATCAGCAGCAGCCGCAGCGAGACCCAGATCCGCCGGCCGAAGTCGTCCGTCACCGGGGTGTCGTGGATGGTCCGGCCGAGGTCGCCGTGGACCAGGCCGTCGGCCCAGTGGCCGAAGCGCACGACCACCGGGGTGCGGTCGTTCAGGTTGAGGGCGGTGAGCTGGTGCTCGACCGATTCGGCGGACGGACGGGGGACCTTGGCCTCGAAGTAGGTGCGCGGCTGGAGGGCGGCCGCGGATATCGCGTAGGCCAGGAACACGGCGGCGACGAGCAGGACGGCGTAGTAGCTCAGCCGCTTCGCGAGGTAGCGGAGCATCAGCGGCCGCCCTGGGTGGGGGTGGGGCCGACGCGTCTGGTGGGCATCGGGTGGTGGCCTTCGGTCGGTGGCCCGGGTGCGGGCCGTGTCACGGGCTGTCGGGAAGCAGCAGGTCAGAGTGTTCCAGCGGCGTACGGCCGCCGTGTTGCACGCGTGTTGCCGCGTGTGACTTTTGGATCAGACGTGAACTCCTGCCTCTGGTCGTGGAACTGAACGGCTGTTACGTTCTGCTGGCTCGGTGCCGACTTGGCTGCCCACACTCAAGCCCCGCCACACCTCGCGCGGCACATCTCCTGTCCCGTATTCCCGACGAACCCTCCAGGGGGACCCCCATGGACGCTGCCACCACGGCCCGCCGCTTCGGCCGGGCCACCGCCCCCGCGATAGCCGTCGCCCTGGCGGTGACCGCGTGCACCTCGGGCGGTGGGGGCTCCGCCGACAACGTGGCCAAGAGCGAGCCGCCGAGCCAGGGCTCCAACGACATCAACCCCAAGTCGCCGGACCAGCTGAAGGACGGCGGGGAGGTGCGCTTCCCGCTGTACCAGTGGATCACCCAGTGGAACCCGTTCCAGGTGGACGGCCGCTACGGCGACGCCGTCGACATCATGCGGGCCCTGGAGCCGTCCCTCTTCTCCACGGACGCGGAGGGCACCTTCCACGCGAACCCGGACTACCTGGTGGACGCCAAGGTCACCTCGGCCTCGCCGCAGGTGATCACCTACAAGCTCAACCCGAAGGCCAAGTGGTCGGACGGCAAGGCACTGAGCTACCTGGACTTCAAGGCCGACTGGGAGGCCAGCAACGGCAAGAAGGACGGCTACAACATCGCCGACTCCTCCGGCTACGAGCTGATCTCCGGCGTCGAGCAGGGCGCCGACCCGTCCGAGGTCAAGGTCACCTTCTCGACGCCGTACGCGGACTGGCAGAACCTCTTCCGGCCGCTGATCCCGGCCGCCGGGATCGCCACCGCCGACGACTTCAACAAGGCCTGGATCGAGAAGATCCCGATCACCGCCGGCGCGCTGAAGCTCGGCGTCGCCGACAAGACGGCCCAGACGATCAGCCTCGTCCCGGACCCTGCGTGGTGGGGCGCCAAGCCCAAGCTGGACAAGGTCACCTTCCGGGTGATGTCCCAGGCGGCGACCACCCAGTCGTTCCTCAACAACGAGATCGACTTCGCGACGGCCGGCACCGCGACCGCCTACGGCCAGCTCAAGGACAACAAGGACACGGTGATCCGCACCTCCAGCCCGTGGGACGAGGTGCACATCTCCTTCGGCGGGGGCGGCGCGCTGACCGACCAGAAGGTGCGTCAGGCGCTCGGCAAGGCGCTCGACCGCGACTCGCTGATCAAGATCGCCAACAATGGCGTGCCGGTGCAGTTCAAGCCGCTCGGCAACCACATCTTCATGCCCAACCAGGCCGGCTACCAGGACAACTCGGGCGAGTGGGCGAAGTTCGACCTGCCCGCCGCGAAGAAGCTGCTGGACGACGCCGGCTGGAAGGAGGCGGGCAGCGGTCAGCCGCGTACCAAGGACGGCCAGTCGCTCGAACTGCACTTCGTGTTCAACGACTCCAGCCCGCAGGCCCAGATCGACCTGTACACCGCGGCCGCGGCGATGTGGCTGCAGGCCGGGGTGAAGGTCGACCTGGACAAGGTGGCGAAGAACGACTTCTTCACCAAGTACATCAACGTGGGCAAGTTCGACCTCGCCAGCTGGCGCAACACCGACTCGTTCCCGCTCTCCCAGAGCCTGACCAACTTCCGCCTGCCGGAGGGGGACAACGTCTTCGGCAACTACTCGAAGCTCGGCACCCCCGAGATCGACGAGCTGCTGAAGAAGGCGGCCGGGACGGTCGACCCGGTGGAGGCCGCGAAGTACTACAACCAGGCGGACGCCAAGATCTGGGAGCTCGGCCACACCGTCGAGCTGTACCAGCGGCCCGAGGTGGTCGCGGCGCGCAAGGGCCTGGCCAACTACGGCGCGTTCGGCCTGGCCTCGACCGACTACACCAAGATCGGCTGGGAGAAGTAGCCGCTGCCCCCGACGCGGCGGTCGCCGCGGGCACGGCGGCGGGACAGGCGCTGGCGAGCAGCGCGGTGATCACGAGGCCGGTGGTGCGGACACGGGTGGGACGGCCTTGCCGCCCCCGTTGTCCTGCCACCGGCCTTGACCTTCCGCGTTGCCCGCAGGCCGCCCGTGTCGTGGGGCCCCGCAGGGCCCGCGCTCGCTTTCCAACCGGGGACGAATGTAGCGGGCGGTCCGGCGGCTCGGGCGGTACGGCGCGGGCGCGCCCGGAAACCCGTCGTGCTGTCACCCGGTTCGCGCACCGGAGCGTCAACTGGGGCTGACGGCAAGGGGAAAGGAACGAAGGAAAAGGGACGGAAGGGGCGGGTCCGGCGTCCGCCGGTCCGCGCCGGTGCGTGCGCCGGGCCCGCCCCGCTGCCAGGATGCGCGGGACAGCCCAGCCGTCCGTCCCCGTCCCGGAGCAGCGCGATGACCAGCGATTCCGCCGCAGTGCCCCACCCGCACCCCGCCGACCCGCCCCCGGTGCGCCGGATGGTCCCGCGCGACCGGAACGAGCGGCACCGGGTCGCCACGCCGCTGGAGCTGTTCTTCGACCTCTGCTTCGTCGTCGCGGTCGGCCAGGCCGGGCGCGAGCTCGCCCACTCCCTCGCCGCCGGGCACTACGGCGAGGGCCTGCGGGGCTTCGTGCTCGCGTTCTTCGCGATCTGGTGGGCCTGGATGAACTTCACCTGGTTCGCCTCCGCGTACGACTGCGACGACGTGCCGTACCGGGTCACCACGCTGGTGCAGATCGCCGGGGTGCTGATCCTCGCGGCCGGCGTGCCGAGGCTCTTCGAGGCGCAGGACATGGTCCTCTCGGTGACCGGCTACGTGGTGATGCGCCTGGCGATGGTCACCCAGTGGCTGCGCGCCGCCGCCAGCGAGGAGGGCCCGGCGCGCGGGGTGGCCCTGCGGTACGCGCTGGGGATCACGCTGTGCCAGGTCGGGTGGGTGGTGGTGCTGCTCCTGCCGCACGGCGCCCGGCCGTTCGTCATCCCGATCGGGGTGCTGGCCGAGCTGGCCGTGCCGGTCTGGGCCGAGCTGCGGATGCAGACCACCTGGCACCCGCACCACATCGCCGAGCGGTACGGGCTGTTCACCCTGATCGTGCTCGGCGAGACGGTCGCGGCGGCGACGGTCGCGGTGCAGTCGGGGGTGGACGAGCACGAGGGGCTGGGGCGGCTGGTGCCGGTGGCGATCGGCGGGCTGCTGATCTGCTTCTCGGCCTGGTGGATCTACTTCGCCCGCCCGGTGCACGAGCACCTGCGCTCCAACCGGCAGGCGTTCGCGTGGGGCTACGGCCACTACGTGGTGTTCGCGGCCGCGGCGGCGATCGGCACCGGGCTGGAGGTCGCGGTGGAGTCGGCCGTGCACAAGGCGGAGATCTCCGCGACGGCGGCCACCGGGACGGTCACCGTGCCGACCGCCGTCTACCTGTTCACCGTCTGGCTGCTGCACTCGCGGCACACCAAGACTGGTGCCGCGCAGGCGCTGGCGCCCGCCGGCGCGGTGCTGGTGCTGGCCTGCACGGCGCTCGGCGGCTCCGGGGTCCTGGCGGCCGGCCTGGTGTGCGCGGCGATGGTGGCCGTCGGGGTCGCGATGCACGCCAGGGAGGCGTGAGCGGCCTCCGGGCGCAGTCCGAGCAGCATCGGCTCGTGCCGGGCGAGCCAGGCCAGGTAGGCCGGGTTGACCTTGGCGAGGTCCAGGTAGGCGGCCCGCAGTTCGCCGTACAGCGCCTCCAGGGCGGTCGGGGCGAGCGCGCGCGGCCGCCAGGTGAGCAGCAGGCGGACGGCGAGCGGATCGCCGTGGACCGGGCGCACGACCGTCCCGGGGCCGGGCAGGGACGTCGGCTGGCAGGGGCGGACGGCCTCGCCGGAGGCGACCAGGTCGGCGGCGGTGGTGTTGTCCCGGACCTGCACCACCCGGGGGTTGAGGCCGGCCTCGCTGAACACCCGGCGCATCGCCGCGTACTCGTGGTCGGCGGTCGGGTCCACCATCCAGGTGTCCTCGGCGAGGTCGGCGAGGTGGACGACCGGGCGGGCGGCGGCCGGGTGGCCGGCGGCGAGCGCGACGAACTGCGGCTCGCGGGCCATCAGGACCCGGTGCTCGGCGTCCGGGGGCACGCGCAGCGGGAAGCCCTCGCTCTCGTACACGAAGGCGACGTCGAGCTGGTCGGCGGCGACCATCCGCAGCAGGGCGCTGGCGGAGATGTCCACGTGGATGGTGGTGTCGGTGTCCGGCAGCCGCTCGTGGACGCGGCGCAGCCAGGCCGCCACCGCCCGGCTGCCGACGCTTCCGATCCGCAGCCGCCGCCGGCTGCCGGGGCCGGCCGACTCCCGGGCCTCCTGGCGCGCGGCGGCGACCAGCGCCGCCATCTCGGTGATCACCGGCCGGGCCCGGGACAGCACGGAGTGGCCGAGCGCGGTGGGCCGGCTGCCGGTCTGCTCGCGGGTGAACAGGGTGCCGCCGATGGCCCGTTCGATCCGGTGCAGCTGGGTGGTGAGGGAGGGCTGGGTCATGCCGAGCCGGAGCGCCGCCTTGCGGAGGCTGCCGGTGTCGGCTATCGCGCACAGCACCCTGAGGTGTCTCACGTCGAGCTCCACGTCGGGAGCATAGACGCCGACGACCCTTGTCGCCAAGGACATGACACGAATCAACACGGCGGAGGCCCACCGGTATTGACCGGCGTTATCGCCGGTTGACATCATCCGCGACGGCCGTGCCCGGGGGGAATCTGGGGCAGCGATTCCAGCCCCCGGCCGGCAGGCCCGGGGCACCCCCACATTCCGCCCGCCGCCGCCGGCCCCCAACCGGCACCGGTGGCCGGGCGTTTCGCGATCCGGAGCCCCCACATGTCTCGATCCGTCATGTCCCGATCCGTGCTGTCCGCCGCCCTCGGCGTCGCGCTCGCCGCGGGTCTCGCCGCCCTGCCCGGGACGGCCGTCGCCGCACCCGCCGCACCGGCCGCGAGCGTCGCGGGCTACACGCCCGCGGCCGGCTCGGCGTACGCCGGTTCGGCCGCCGAAGCCGCCGACAACCAGGCGTTCTTCCAGGCCGTCATGGCCTCCGCCAAGGCCAAGCAGGCCGCCAACCCGTGGCTGCTGACCGTCACCGTCACCTACGACACCGGCAACGCACCGTCCTTCACCAGCCAGATATCCCAGGCCGCGCAGATCTGGAACGGGTCGGTGCGCAACGTCCAGCTCCAGGAGAGCGGCGGTCAGGGCGACTTCTCCTACTACGAGGGCAACGATTCGCGCGGCTCGTACGCCAGCACCGACGGCCACGGCCACGGGTACGTCTTCCTCGACTACCAGCAGAACCAGCAGTACAACTCCCTGCGCGTCACCGCGCACGAGACCGGGCACGTGCTCGGCCTGCCCGACCACTACTCGGGGCCGTGCAGCGAGCTGATGTCCGGCGGCGGACCCGGCCCGTCCTGCACCAACCCCTACCCGGACGGCAACGAGCGCGGCCAGGTCGACGAGCTGTGGGCCAACGGCGCGGAGTAGCCGGGGCCCGATCGGGGTGCGGCGGGCCGTCCGGCCGGAATCGGGCGGCCCGCCGCTCGGTTGCTTCCCCGGGGCGGAGCCTAATCGCCCGGGCAGCGGAATGCCAGGGGTGAGAAAGAGTCAAGTCAAGCCAAAGCAGATTCAAAGGCTGGGAAAACCAGGGGTATTGGACAGGGCTATCGCGGGTTGACATCATCCGCCCCGCCGCCGCGCTGCCCGAAGCTCGGTGGACATCACCCGTTCACCAGGTGCCCCCCACGGCCGGCCCCCACCGGCCACGCACCGCAGGAATCGGAGCCCCCACATGTCTCGATCCGTCATGCCTCGATCCGTGCTGTCCGCCGCCCTCGGCCTGGCACTCGCCGCGGGTCTCGCCGCCCTGCCGGGGACGGCCGTCGCCGCGCCCGCCGCCCGGGCGGCCTCCGGCTACACCGCCTCCGCGTCCGCCGGCTCGGCGTACGCCGGTTCGGCCGCCGACGCGGGCCGCCACCACGGGGGGGTACCCGGCCGCCGGCGCGCGGCGCGCGGGCGGGCGGCGCGGGGCGCCCCCCCCCCGCCCCCCGACAACCAGGCGTTCTTCCAGGCCGTCATGGCCTCCGCCAAGGCCAAGCAGGCCGCCAACCCGAACCTCGCGACCGTCGTCGTCACCTACGACGCCAGCGGCGCCCCGTCGTTCCGCACCCAGATATCCCAGGCCGCGCAGATCTGGAACGGCTCGGTGGGCAACGTCCAGCTGCGCGCCGGCTCGGCCGCCGACTTCCGCTACTACGAGGGCAACGATTCCCGCGGCTCGTACGCCAGCACCGATGGCCACGGGCGCGGGTACGTCTTCCTCGACTACCAGCAGAACCGGCAGTACAACTCGCTGCGGGTGACGGCCCACGAGACCGGGCACGTGCTCGGCCTGCCCGACCACTACTCGGGGCCGTGCAGCGAGCTGATGTCCGGCGGCGGGCCCGGCACGTCCTGCACCAACCCCTACCCGAACGGCACCGAGCGCAGCCGGGTCAACTCCCTCTGGGCGCGCGGCTGACCGACCCCCCCGGAACCGCCCGGCCGCCGTGGGCCGCGGCCGGGCACCCCCGGTTCTGTCGGTGGCGCGTGCGAGCATGCGGGCGAGACCCCGTCCGCCCGACCCCGCGAGGTGCCGCCCCCGTGCCGAACACCGCCCCCAACGTGCCCGACTTCCCCGACCGCCTCGCCGACCTGCGCTTCGCCGACCTGCTCCGCCCGCACACCGGGCCGCTGCGCGCCGACGAGCGCTACGACACCGTGCACTTCGACGGCGGCGAGTACACCGACCAGGCGGCCGCCGGGGCGACGTTCCTGGAGTGCGCGCTCACCGGCGTCGCCTTCAGCGGCGTCAAGCTGCGCCAGGCCCGCTTCACCGACGTGTGGGTGCAGTCCGGCCGCTGGGTGGCCTGCGACCTGAGCGACGGCGAGTGGCAGGACAGCGCCTTCGTCGGCGGCGTGCTGGCCGGGATCGCCGCGCACGGCTCGGCCGTGCGCCGGGTGGTGTTCCGTGGCTGCAAGCTGGAGGCGGTCAACCTGCGGGCGGCCGTCCTGCGGGACGTCGTCTTCGAGGACTGCCTGCTGCGCGACGTGGACTTCGCCGACGCGAAGCTCACCCAGGTGTCGTTCCCCGGTTCGACACTGGAGGAGGTCCACCTGCGCGGGGCCGCGCTGACCAGGACGGACCTGCGCGGCGCCGCCCGCCTCGGCCTCCCGGACGGCCACCTGGGGCTGCGTGGCGCGATCATCAACTCGCACCAACTCCTGGAACTGGCGCCGCAGTTCGCCCACGCCCTGGGCATCACCGTCCAGGACCGCTGAGGCCCGCCGGCCGGTCCCCTCCCCTTCACATCCTCGGAGTTTCCGTCCCCCGTTCAGCCGGTGGTCGCTCGATGACGGCCGGACGAACAGTCCACCAACCCTCCCGCCCGCATCTGGTGGGCCGGTTCGGCGCCGGTGGAGACTGCTCCGCGATCGATGAGCCCCGACTTGTGCACACAACATCGGTAGTGAAGGGACGGGCTGGGCTGATGGCCGAGCTGAGTCGTAGGAAGTTCGTGACGCTGTCCGGAGCCGCCGCCGCGGGCCTGGCCATGACCGGTGCCGGGGGCGCGGGGGCGGCCCCGACCGCCGCGGGCGCGGCGCCCGCCGCCGTGAACACCGCGGCGCTGTCGCAGACCGGCACCATCGCGGACGTGCAGCACGTGGTGATCCTCATGCAGGAGAACCGCAGCTTCGACCACTACTTCGGCATGATGAAGGGCGTGCGCGGTTTCGCCGACCGCAGCGCGATCCAGATCGCCGGCGGCTACAGCGTGTTCAACCAGCCGAACGGCACCGGCCGCCAGTACCCCTGGCAGTTCAGCCTCACCAAGCCGGCCGGCGGCGCCGACCCCGAGCGCCTCGCCCAGTGCAACGGCGACCTCGCCCACGGCTGGAGCGACCAGCACAAGGCCTGGAACAACGGCAGGATGGACTCCTGGGTCGCGGCCAAGGGCAACGTCCGCACCCTCGGCTTCCTCACCCGCCAGGACATCCCGTTCCACTACGCGCTGGCCGAGAACTGGACCATCTGCGACGCGTACCACTGCTCGGTGCTCAGCGCGACCGGCCCCAACCGCACCTACCACTGGTCCGGCCAGATCGACCCGGCCGGCACCGCGGGCGGCCCCGCCTACGACGGCGGTGACGAGAAGGGCCTGCGGTGGCAGACCTACGCCGAGGCCCTGGAGGCCGCCGGCGTGAGCTGGAAGGTCTACCAGAACGCCGCCGACAACTACGGTGACAACGCCCTCGCCTACTTCAGCCAGTTCGCGGGCGCCCCGGCCGGCAGCGCCCTGGCCGTCAAGGGCATGGCGTCCGTGCCCGCCGTCACCGGCAGCACCCCGGACGACATCGTCGCCGCGATCAAGGCCGACGTGCTGGCCGGCACCCTCCCGCAGGTCTCCTGGATCGTCCCCGACCAGGCCTCCTCCGAGCACCCGTACGCCACCCCGGCCGACGGCGCGCACTTCGTCCACAACGTGATCGACGCGCTCAACGCCGACCCGAACGTCTTCGACTCCAGCGTCCTGTTCATCAACTACGACGAGAACGACGGCTTCTTCGACCACGTCCCGCCGCCGGCCGCCCCGGCCGGCACCCCGGGCGAGTTCTACAGCGGCACCAACATCGGCCTCGGCTTCCGCGTCCCGATGATCGCGGTCTCGCCCTGGACCCGCGGCGGCTGGGTCAACTCCGAGACCTTCGACCACACCTCGGTGCTGCGCTTCCTGGAGACCTGGACGGCCGCCATCGGCGCGCCCGCCACCTGCCCGAACATCAGCGACTGGCGCCGGCGCGTGTGCGGTGACCTGACCAGCGCGTTCGACTTCGCCAACCCGGTCTACGGCCTCCCGGCGCTGCCCGACACCTCGCAGACCATCGGCCTCGCCGCCTGCGGCCCGCTGTCCAACCCGGCGCCGGTCAACAACCAGCTGCCCGTCCAGGAGTCCGGCACCCGCCCGGCCCGCGCGCTGCCCTACCAGCCCAACGCCAACCTGGACCACCTGGAGTTCGGCTCCGGCGGGGTCATGAAGGTCTGGATCAGGATGGCCAACGGGGGCACCGCCACCAAGTCGGCCCACTTCTCGGCCTACGTCAACGCCTACCGCAGCGGCGGCCCGTGGCAGTACACCGTCGACCCGGGCGCCGGCACCAGCGACTTCTTCAACTGCGGCACCGGCTTCGGCAACGGCCCGTACGACCTCACGGTGGTCGGCCCCAACCGCTTCCTGCGCCGCTTCAAGGGCGACGCCACCAAGGCGGGCAAGAACGCGGCCGTCACCGCCTCGTACGCGGTCGAGCCGGGCACCGGCAAGCTGGCCCTCTACTTCGCGCTGGCCAACACCGGCAGCACGGCCCTCACCTTCACCATCGCGTCGAACAACTACCGCACGGACGGCCCCTGGACGTACCGGGTGCCGGCCGGCGGCAGCACCAGCGACTTCTTCAACGCGGTGGCCTACAACAACGGCTGGTACGACTTCACCGTCACGGTGGACGCCGACAGCAGCTGGTCGCAGCGGTTCACCGGCCACCTGGAGACCGGCGCCCCCAGCGTCAGCGGCTGACCGCCCCGCCGGAGGGGCCCCGGGGGAACCACGGATCGTGGACCTCCCGGGGCCCCTCCGGCGTCAGCAGGGTGAGCGTGAGCGGCGCCGCCGCGTACTCGGCCAGCAGCACCGAGCCGTGCCGGGTCTCCAGCTCGGCCTGCACGGGCACGCGCAGCTTGCTCAGCGCGCGCCGCAGCTGCAGCGCGTCCCGCCGGCTGACCGGCTGCGGGGCGCGCAGCACCAGCCGCAGCGGGCTGAGCGGTCCGGTCACCGGCACGCCGGTGCCCAGCTCGTAGCCGACGGCGCCGATCGGGCCCCAGGCCAGCCGGTGGTCCGCCGCCAGCTCGCCGACCGCCGGCAGCAGGGCGAGCCCCGGGACCTGCGCGACCCGGCCCGGCGCCAGCAGGGCCCGCCGGGCCGGGAGCTGCTCGGGACGGAAGGTGCGGGCCACCGCCGCCCAGGGCGCGAGCGCGTGCAGCAGCTGGCCGCGGCGCGGGCCGCGCACCGTCACCGGGATCCAGTGCTCGGGCGCCGTGACGTCCCCGGTGTAGCGCACCGGGTGCGGGGTGTCCACCGGGGAGCCGACCACGGCGGGCGCCCTGGCGACCGTCACCCACGGGTGCGCGCGGAGCACCGCCCGTGCCCAGTCCGGGAGTTCGCCGCCGCCGAGCGGGCGCAGCGAGCCGGGGCACTGCATGAGCAGCAGGTCGTGCGGGCCGGGCAGCCGCCCGTCCAGCGCGGCGAGCGGCCCGACCAGGCGGCGCGGGCCGCCGTGCTGTTCGTCGATGGCGTTCCTCACACCCCCACCGTCCGCCCGGCCGGGACCGGCCCGCTACGGCCCTTCGATGCGTTCGACCGGGACCAAAGACTCAACGCACGCCGCGTCGAGGCCCGACGTGCGCCCGTCCGGTCGTGGTGTGAGAGTGGGGGACAGCCCGGTATCCGTCCGGAGGAGGAGTCATGGGCATCTTGGACAGGATCTTCCACAGGGGGCACGAGGCCGCCGGGCCGGACGCCACCGAACGGGCCGCGCTCGCCCACGACGAGGCGGCCGACGCGTACAGCGACGACATCGAGCGGACGCGCGAGATGCGCGAGTCGCAGCGGCAGCAGGTCCAGGACCAGGCCGAGGCCGACCGGCGGGCCGCCGAGAACATGACGGCCGAGGGCGACCCCTGGGACTGATCCGAAGGACACTCCCTAGCCCCTCGGCGGCAGCGGCGGGCGCCGCAGGTCCGGCCGGGGGGTGTCGTCCGGCGGGGGCGCGGCGGCGGGGGCGTCCTCCAGCAGCTCCAGCGCCAGTTGGACGGCCGTGTGCAGTTCCGGGTGCCGCCCGCCGGCCCAGTCGCGCGGGCCCCGCAGCACGTGCACGTCGGGTTCGACGCCGTGGTTCTCCACGGACCAGCCGAGTCCGCCGGTGAACCAGGACGCGTTCTTCGGCACCGAGATCTGGGTGCCGTCGCCGAGGGTGTGCCGCCCGGTCATCCCGACCACCCCGCCCCAGGTGCGGGTGCCCACCACCGGTCCGAGGCCGAGCAGTTCGATCGCCGCGATGATCACGTCGCCGTCCGAACTGGTGGCCTCGTCGGCGAGGGCGACCACCGGTCCGCGCGGGGCGTTGCGCGGCCAGCGGACGGGCTGGCGGTCGCGGGTGAAGTCCCAGGCGAGGACGCGCCGGGTGAGCTTCTCCAGGACGAGCTCGGAGACGTTGCCGCCGGCGTTGCCGCGGACGTCGAGGACGAGGGCGGGCTTGTCGAGCTCGCGGCGCAGGTCGCGGTTGAACTGCGCCCAGCCGGAGCCGCCGAGGTCGGGGATGTGCAGGTAGCCGCACCGCCCGTCGCTGAACTCCCGTACCAGGGCGCGGCGTTTGACCACCCAGTCCTGGTAGCGCAGCGGCCGTTCGTCGGTCAGCGGGGTCACCGTGATCCGCCGCACGGGGGAGCCGGGGTCGCTGCGCAGGCCGATCTCGACGGTGGTGCCGCCGGTGCCGGCGAGCAGCGGGAGCGGGCCGCGCACCGGGTCGACCGGGCGCCCGCCGATCTCCAGCAGTTCGTCGCCGTCGCGCACGCCCTGGGCGGCGAGCGGGGCGCGGGCGCGCGGGTCGGAGGACTCGCCGGGCAGCACCCGGTCGACCAGCCAGCGGCCGTCGGGGGAGCGGTGGGCGTTGGCGCCGAGCAGGCCGAGCGGCTGCTGGGCGAGCGAGGGGCCCTCGCCGCGGCGGGACGGGGTGACGTAGGCGTGCGAGGTGCCGAGTTCGCCGAGGAGTTCGCGCAGCAGGTCGGCGAAGTCGTCCGGCCCGGCGATCCGGTCGAGCAGCGGCTCGTACTGGGCGACCAGGGCGGGCCAGTCGAGGCCGGACATCCGGTCGTCCCAGAACTGGTCCCGGACGATCCGGGCGGCCTCGTGGTAGGCCTGGCGCCACTCGGCGGCGGGGTGCACGGTGTGGTTGATCCGGCGCAGGTCCACCGGGGTGCCGGCGGAGGGGGCGCCGACCGGGACGATCCGCAGGGTCCCGGCCGAGTAGACCGCGATCGAGCCGCCGTCGCCGGACACCGCGTACCCGTCGAGCTTGTCGACCAGGGTGGAGCGGGTGCCGCGGGCGAGGTCGAAGTGCTCCAGCGAGGGGCGGCCGGAGGTGTCGTCCGGGCTGGTGAAGGTCTGTCCGAGGGTGCCGGAGATCGGCCAGCGCAGCCAGACCAGGCCGCCGCGGACGGCGTCGGTGGCCGAGTACTTGGAGGCGATCACCGGGAACTGCAGCAGCCGCTCGCCGATGCCCTGCGGGTCGACCCGGACGGTGCCGTCGCCGCCGCCGTCCCCGCGCGGGCCGCCGTCCTCGGCCGGTGCGGCGAACGGGGACGGGGTGTCGGCGGTGAGCGGGACGAGGTAGGGGCGGCAGCCGAGCGGGAAGGAGAGGTCGCCGGTGTGGACGTCGTGGACGGGGTCGAAGCCGCGCCAGGACAGGAAGGCCAGGTAGCGGCCGTCCCGGGTGAACACCGGCTGCTCGTCCTCGAACCTCCCGTCGGTGACGTCGGTGATCGGGGCGGGCGCGTCGGCGCGGGTGAGCCGGATGCGGCGCAGCGACCGCCCGGCGGCGGGCTGGGACCAGGCGATCCAGTGCGAGTCGGGGGAGAACCGGGCGCTGGAGACGGGCCCGTGGGCGGAGGCGGCGACCTCGCGGACCTCGCCGTCGGCGGCGGTGACGAGCAGCAGTCGCCCGTCCGAGGTGGCGGCGGCCAGCCGGGTGCCGTCGGGGGAGGCGGTGAGCTCCAGGACGCGGCCGAGCCGTCCGGCGGCGAGCACCCGGTGGCGGTGCCGCTCCCCGCTGGTGTGTTCGAGGGGGCCGTCGTGTCCGGGCAGCGGCATCACCTCGACGGCGTCCGCGCCCTCGGCGTCGGTGATCCAGGCGGCCTCGCCGGTGTGCCCGAGCATGACCGGCAGCCGGGTGCGCACCCCCGGGGTGTCGGCGAGCGCGCGGGCCGGGCCGTCCTTGTGGGTGAGCCAGTACTGGCTGCCGCGCACCGTGATCACCCCGGTCCGGCCGGTCTGGTCGCAGGCGAGGTCCTTGACCTGGCTCGCGGCACCGACCTGGTAGGGGCGGCGCCCGGCCCGCGCGCCGCCGAGCGGGACGTGCAGCCGGTGCGGCGCGGGGGCGTCCAGGCCGTCCAGCAGCCAGAGGTCGCCCGCGTGCTGGTAGACGATCCGGGTGCCGTCGGTGGCGGCCTCGCGGGCGTAGTAGGAGGCGTGGTCGGTGTGGCGGCGCAGGTCGGTGCCGTCGGGCCGGCAGGAGTAGACGTTGCCGATGCCCTCGTGGTCGGAGAGGAAGGCGATCCGGTCGTCGGGGGGCTCGCCGACGGTCATCGGTGAGGCGAGGTGGCCGCGGTGGCCGGGGAGCACCTGCTCGCCGTCCACCCAGAGCCGGCCGGTGGCGCCGCCGCGGTAGCGCTTCCACGCGGCGGGCTCGTGCGGGGCGGCGCCGGTGAGCAGGACGGTGCGGTCGCGGCTCATCTGGGCGTCGCCGACCGGGCCCCAGGGCATCCGGCGGCCGGGGGAGCCGTCCGGGGGCAGCGCGTGCGCCCAGGTGTAGTGGCCGAAGGGCTCGTGGAAGGAGGTGACGGCGAGCACCTCGCCGTCCGGCAGCCAGCCGCGCACCCGGGTGTCCTGGCTGCCCCAGTGGCTGAGCCGCTGCGCCTCGCCACCGGCGGTGGGGGCGGTCCACACCTCGGGGGTGAGGCCGAGCCAGCTGGTCCAGGCGAGGGTGGCGCCGTCGGGGGAGAAGCGGGGGTGGCTGACCCGGGTGCGGTCGCAGGTGACCCGCCAGGCCCGGTCGGTGGTGGCGCCGCCGGTGAGCCGGGCGATCCAGACGTCGTCCTCCGCGGTGAAGGCGAGCAGGTCCCCGTGCAGGTGGGGGTAGCGGAGGTAGCCGGGCGAGGTCACCCCTCCATCCTTCGACGGGGTGTCACGCCCGGCAACCGGGGCGGGCCGCGGGGGCGGGCCCCGACCGGTCTGGACCATTGACACCTCCCCGCCGCATCCACTTCAGTGGTCTAGTCCAACTTGGGTGCCAGGCCGGGCCGTTCCCCCCACTGGCGCGTGCTCCGGCGTGCCCTCGGACGTCCCCCACGACCACGCCCCCGCAGGAGCCCCCGCATGAGCAGAACTCCCCCGACCTCCCGTCGGCGCCCGTCCCGCGCCGCGCTCGCCGCCGGCACCGCCTCCGCCGTCGCCGCGGCCACCCTGGCCGGCCTCACCCTGGGCCTCGCCCCCGCCGCCTCGGCCGGCGAGTTCCTGGTCAACGGCGGCTTCGAGTCCGGCTCGCTCGGCCCCTGGAGCTGCTCCGGCGGCACCGGCAGCGTCGTCGCCAGCCCGGTGCACAGCGGGAGCTACGCCCTGTCCGGGGCCGCCGGCGCGAGCGACACCGCCCAGTGCGCGCAGACCGTCGCCGTCGCCCCCGGCACCACCTACACGCTGAGCGCGTGGGTCAACGGCTCGTACGTGTACCTCGGCGTCGACGGCGGCGGCCCGAGCACCTGGACCCCGGGCACCGGCGGCGCCTACCAGAAGCTCAGCGTCAGCTTCACCACGGGCGCCACGCAGACCAGTGCCACCGTGTACACCCACGGCTGGTACGGCCAGGGCACCTACTACGCGGACGACGTCTCGCTCGACGGGCCGGGAGCGCCGAGCCCGAGCCCGACGTCGACTCCTACGCCCACCGCGTCGCCCACGCCCACCGCGACCCCGACCGGCACCCCGACGGGCACGCCCACCGGCACCCCGACCGGTACGCCCACCGGCACCCCCCAGCCCGGCGGCCACGCCCTGGTCGGCTACCTGCACGCGAGCTTCGCCAACGGCGCCGGCTACACCCGGATGGCCGACGTCCCGAACTCCTGGGACTTCATCGACCTCGCCTTCGGCGAACCCACCTCGCCCACCTCCGGCGACATCCGCTTCAACCGCTGCTCCACCACCGACTGCCCGACCGCCGAGTCCGACGCCGACTTCAAGGCCGCGATCGCCGCGAAGCGCTCCCAGGGCAAGAAGGTGCTGATCTCGATCGGCGGCCAGAACGGCCAGGTCCAGCTCACCACCACGGCCGCCCGGGACGCCTTCGTCAGCTCGGTCTCGGCGATCATCGACAGGTGGGGCCTGGACGGCCTGGACATCGACTTCGAGGGCCACTCGCTCTCCCTCGACGCCGGCGACACCGACTTCAGGAACCCGACCAGCCCGGTCATCGTCAACCTGATCTCGGCGCTGAAGACCCTCAAGGCCACGTACGGGCCGGGCTTCGTGCTGACCATGGCGCCGGAGACGTTCTTCGTCCAACTCGGCTACCAGTACTACGGTTCCGGCCCGTGGGGCGGCCAGGACCCGCGTGCCGGCGCCTACCTGCCGGTCATCCACGCGCTGCGCGACGACCTCACCCTGCTGCACGTCCAGGACTACAACTCCGGCTCCGTCATGGGCCTGGACAACCAGTACCACTCGATGGGCGGCGCCGACTTCCACGTCGCGATGACCGACCTGCTGCTCAAGGGCTTCCCGGTGGCGGGCAACACCAACAACGTGTTCCCGCCGCTGCCCGCCTCGAAGGTCGCCATCGGCATGCCGGCCACCACCAACGCGGGCAACGGCTACGTCGCCCCGGGCGAGGTGGACAAGGCCCTGGACTGCCTGACCAAGCTCACCGACTGCGGGACGTACGTGCCGCGTTCGGGTGCCCAGCCGAACCTGCGCGGGCTGATGACCTGGTCGATCAACTGGGACCGGTTCGGCGGAGGGGAGTTCTCGAAGAACTTCGACGCCTACTACGGCCGCTGACCCGCGGCCTCGCAGTCCCGAAGTCCCGCAGTCCCGTGCTTGAACCTCACACCGGTGTGAGGTTCGAGCATGGTCCGCATGACGACCGCACAGAACACGCAGACCGCGAAGCCCGTATCCCGTACGGCACTTCCGTACCCCGCCCTGCTCGCGCTCGCCACCGCGGTGTTCGTCACCGCGCTGACCGAGACCCTGCCCGCCGGTGTCCTGCCCGGGATGAGCGGGTCCCTCGGCGTCGGCGAGTCGGCGACCGGCCAGACCGTCACCGTCTACGCGCTCGGCACCGCCGCCACCGCGATCCCGCTCACCGCGGCCACCTCCGGCTGGAGCCGCAAGCGGCTGCTGCTCACCGCGATGGCCGGCTTCGCCGCCGCCAACACGGTGACCGCGCTCTCCTCGGACTACCCGCTGACGATGGCGGCCCGCTTCGTCGCGGGCGTGGCGGCCGGTCTCGCCTGGGCGCTGCTGGCGGGCTACGCGCGCCGGCTGGTGCCCGCCGAGCTGCAGGGCCGGGCGATCGCGATCGCGATGGCCGGCATCCCGGTGGCGCTCTCCCTGGGGGTCCCGGCCGGCACCTTCGCCGGTCAGGCGCTCTCGTGGCGGGTGCCGTTCCTGGTGATGACGGCGCTGGCGCTCGGCGTGATCGGCTGGACCGCCGCCGTCCTGCCGGACCAGCCCGGCAGGACGGCGGGGGAGCGGGCACCGCTGCGGCGGGCGCTCACGGTGCCGGGGGTCGTGCCGGTGCTCGCCGTGACCCTGCTCTTCGTGCTCGCGCACACCATCCTGTTCACCTACATCGCGCCCTTCCTCGCCCGGGCCGGGCTCGGCGGCTCGACCGACTCGGTGCTGCTGGTCTTCGGCCTGGCCTCGCTGGTGAGCATCTGGTTCGTCGGCGCGCACATCCACCGCAGGCTGCGTGCGCTGACGATCGGCGGCGCGCTGCTGGTCGCGGTGACGGCGGGCGTCCTCGCGGTCGGGTCCGGCAGCGCGCCGCTGGTCTACTTCGCGGCGCTCCTCTGGGGCCTCGGCTGGGGCGGGGTGCCGACCCTGCTGCAGACCGCCGTCGGCGACGCCGGCGGGGAGCAGGCCGACGCGGCCCAGGCGATGCTGGTCACCCTGTGGAACGCCGCGATGGCGGGCGGCGGGGTGGTCGGCGGCCTCGTGCTCGGCCGCCTCGGCACCGGCGCACTGCCGTGGACGGTGCTCGCCCTGGTGCTCCCCGCCCTCGCGGCGGTCCTCGCCGCCCGCACCCACGGCTTCCCGGCCCGCCGCGGCTGACCGAACAGGGGCCCTAGCCGAGCAGCAGGTTGGTGCTCAGCAACGAGTCCGCGAGACCCGCCGGGGCGGTCGCGAGGGAACCGGCCGAGTACGGGGGCCGCGGGTCGTACTCGATGACCAGCTGGATCGCCTCGGCGGTCGCGTCCCCGGCGATGCGGCCGGTCAGCGTCAGGGCCAGGTCGATGCCGGCCGAGACCCCGGCTGCGGTGGCGTACTTGCCGTCGATGACGACCCGCTCGGTGCCGGTCGGCTCGGCGCCGAAGCCGGTCAGCGCGTCGAGGCAGCACCAGTGCGAGGTGGCCCGGCGTCCGGCGAGCAGTCCGGCGGCGCCGAGCAGCAGGGAGCCGGAGCAGACCGAGGTGGTCCAGGTGGTGGTCGCGTCCACCCGCCGCACCCAGTCGACCAGTTCCCCGTCGGCGAGGGCCGGCTCGGTCCCGGGGCCGCCGGGCACGAGCAGCACGTCGGCGGTGTCGACCTCGTCGAGGGCGGCGTCGGCGGTGAGCGCGAGGCTCTTCATGTCGGTGCGGACCGGCCCCCGCCGGGCCGCGGTGAACACCACCTCGGCACCGGGGATGCGGGACAGCACCTCGTACGGGCCCACGGCGTCCAGGGCGGTGAAGTCGTCGTACAGCAGGACGGCGATGCGCATCAGTTTCCTCCGGGAGGGCTGGGGTGGAAGCGGCGGCGGTATTCGGCGGGTGGTGCGGCCAGGGTCCGGACGAAGGCGCGCCGCATCGCCTCCGGGGTGCCGTAGCCGCAGGCGCGGGCGATCTCCTCGATCCCGTCCCCGGTGTCCTCCAGCCGGCGCCGGGCGGCCTCCAGCCGGACGCCGTCCACGTACCGGCCCGGGGTGACCCCGACCTCGGCGGCGAAGGCGCGGGCGAAGTGCCGCGGCGAGAGCGCCGAGCGCCGGGCCAGCGCCTCGACCGAGAGGTCCTCCTCGGGGTGCTCGGCGATCCACTGCTGGACCTCGCGCAACGGGTGCCGTGCGGCCACCTGGGCGGCCAGCTGGGTGCTGAACTGGGCCTGGTTGCCCGGCCGGCGCAGGAACACCACCAGGTGGCGGGCGATCAGCAGCGCGGCGTCGCGCCCGAGGTCCTCCTCGACCAGGGCGAGCGCGAGGTCGATGCCGGCCGTGACCCCGGCCGAGGTCGCGACGTGCCCGTCCCGGACGTGGATCGGGTCGGGGTCGACCTCGACGTCGGGGAACCGCCGGGCCAGGGCGTCGCAGTACGCCCAGTGGGTGGTCGCCCGGCGCCCGGCGAGCAGCCCGGCCTCGGCGAGCAGGAAGGCGCCGGTGCACACCGACGCCACCCGCTCGGCCCGGTCGGCCAGCTCCCGGATCCGGGTCACCAGGGCCGGATCCGGCGCGTCCGTGCCCTCCCCGCCGGGCACCAGCAGGGTGTGCACGGGCCCGACGTCGGCCAGGTCCGCGTCCGGCAGCACCCGCAGGCCGCTGCAGCTGCGCACCGGCCCGCCGCCCGCGGCGGCGAGCGTGACCCGGTACGCACCCGGCCGCCCGGCGGCGGCGCCCGCTCCCGCGAACACCTCCAGGGGGCCGGTGACGTCCAGGCTCTGCACGCCGTCGTAGAGGACGACGACCACGCTGCGCGTTCTCATGCGGTCAGCCTGTCAGCGGGCCGGGACGGCAGCAATGACCTGTTTCCCACCTTTCCTGCCACCAGCCGCCCCCGGCTGCCCTCGGCTCAGGGGGAACGCCGAAACCCCGGAAGGCCCCTCGCTCTCGCGAAGGGCCTTCCGGCTGTCTGTGCGCCGCCAGGGACTCGAACCCCGGACCCGCTGATTAAGAGTCAGCTGCTCTAACCAACTGAGCTAGCGGCGCCTGCTGACGCGGAGAACATTACCTGGTCAGCGGCGGAAACACACAATCGGCCCGGGGCGCCCCGCCGACGGGCGTCACGCGGTGAGGACGACCTTCCCCCGGACGTGCCCGGTGGCGACCATCCGGTGGGCGTCGGCGGCGCGCTCCAGCGGGAAGGTCTCGGCGACCTCCAGGCGCAGGCCGCCCGCCTCCCACAGCTCGACCAGCTCGGCCAGCCGGGCGGCCGTCCGCTCCGCGCGCAGCTGCCGCAGCCCGAGCCGCTCGGCGGTCGCGTAGTCGACGACCGTGCCGATCCGGTCCCGGTCGGCGACCAGCTCGACCGAGTCCTCCAGCGCGCCCCGCCCGGCGGCGTCGAACGCGGCGTCCACGCCGTCCGGTGCGAGCGCCCGGACCCGTTCCACCAGTCCGTCGCCGTACGCGACCGGGATCGCGCCCAGTTCGCGCAGGTAGTCGTGGTTGCGCTCGCTCGCGGTGCCGATCACGGTCGCGCCGTAGGCCCGGGCGAGCTGGACGGCCACCGTGCCGACGCCGCCGGAGGCGCCGTGCACCAGCACGGTGTCGCCCGGGCCGACCTTGAGCAGGTCGAGGGCCATGTGCGCGGTCTGGCCGGAGGCGGAGAGCGAGCCGGCCTGCTCCCAGGGCATCCCGGCCGGTTTGGCGACCAGGTGCGAGGTGTCCACGACGACGAACTCGGCCTGGCTGTCGAGCACCCGGAAGCCGATCACCTCGTCGCCGACCTCCCAGCCGTAGCTGCCGGGACCGAGCTGGTCGACCACGCCGGCGAACTCGTTGCCGAGCACCAGCGGGCCGTCTGCCACGACGCCCGGCGGCCGGAAGCCCGCCCGGATGGCGAGGTCCACCGGCTGCACCCCGGCGGCGTACACCCGGACCCGCACCTGGCCCGGCCCGGCGGTGGGGGTGGCCACCTCGACGACCCGCAGGGCCTCCGGGCCGCCGGGCTCGGGGACGGTGACTGCCTTCATCGGGGGGTCCTGCCTCTCGTCGGTGGTGCGGCCGGTGCTTCCTTCCGATCATCTGACCTCAAGTGCGCTTGAGGTCAACTGCCTTCCCGGCGTGTCCTCCCGGATGGGCGCATTGTCAGATTTATTCTGGGCGGCGCTCAGCCGTCCGTCGCCCGGTCGTCCCCGCCGTCCGCCGCGGGGCGTCCGCCGCCCAGCCGTCCGTCGTCCGCCGCCCAGCCGTCCGTCGTCGAGAGGAAACCCCCCCCGTGGGCCAGCTGCCCCTGTTCTTCCTGGTGCTGCTCGCCTCGGTGGTGACCCTGCCGCTCGCGCGCCGCACCGGCGTCCCGCAGCCGGTCCTGATGACGCTGCTCGGCATCGTCATGGCGCTCGTGCCGCAGATCCCGGACATCTCCGTCGAACCCGAGCTGATCCTCCCGCTGGTCCTGCCGCCGCTGATCTTCGCCGTCGCCCGGCGCTCCTCGGTGCGCTACTTCAAGGCCAACATCCGGTCGATCCTGCTGCTGGCCGTGGCCCTCGTCGTGGTCACCACGATCGCGGTGGCGGGCGCCGTCCACTGGCTGCTGCCCGCCCTGCCGCTCGCCGCGGCCGTCGCGGTCGGCGCGCTGGTCTCCCCGCCCGACCCGGTCGCGGCCGTCGCCGTGGCCGGCAGCGTCGGCCTGCCGCGCCGCCTGGTCGCCATCCTGGAGAGCGAGGGCCTGTTCAACGACGTCACCGCGATCGTCATCTACTCGCTCGCCATCGACGCCGTGGTCGGCGGCGACTTCTCGCCCGGCCACGCGGTGCTGCGCTTCGTCCTGTCGGCGGTGCTCGCCGTCGTCGTCGGCGTCGCGCTCGGCTGGGTCAACACCAAGCTCGCCGAGCTCCTGGAGGACCCGACCCAGCAGGTCGCGCTCAACCTCCTGGTCCCGTTCGCCGCCTACACGATCGCCGAGGAGATCCACGGCTCCGGCGTGCTCGCCGTCGTCGTCTGCGCGCTCTACCTCGCCGAACGGGCCGCCGACGCGGACGCCGTCTCCTACCGGCTGGTCGGCAACGCCTTCTGGGAGGTCGTCGAGATCCTCATCACCGGCGTCGCCTTCGGCCTGATCGGCCTCGAACTCGCCACCGTGCTCAAGGAGGCCGGCCAGGGCTGGACCGGCTTCATCGGCGACGCGAGCATGGTGATCGCGGTCGTCGTCGTGGTCCGCCTGCTCTGGCTGCTCCCGGCCGGCTGGCTGTCCCGGCGGCTGCGCGCGGGGGACGACGAGGACACCCCGTTCAGCTGGAAGGAGAGCGTGGTCCTCTGGTGGTCCGGCATGCGCGGGGTCGCCACCGTCGCCCTCGCCCTGGCCATCCCGCTCACCGTCGACTCCGGCGCCGGCTTCCCCGAGCGCGGCCGGCTGGTCTTCATCGCCTTCAGCGTGGTGCTGTTCACGCTGCTCGTCCAGGGCCTGAGCCTGCCCTGGCTGGCCAAGCGCTTCCAGCTCGACCTCGACCAGGACCGGCACGAACAGGCCGTCCGTCAGCTCTGGTGGCGCGCCGCCCGGGCCGGGCTCGACCGGCTGGGCGAACTGGAGGAGCAGGACCGGCTGCCCGCCGAGGTCGCCGACCGCCTGCGGGACCGTCAGCACGACCGGCTGGCCCGGCTCTGCCCCGAGAAGTACGCCGAGGAGGAGGCCTCCGAGGCGAAGCTGCGGCTCTCCCAGTGGCGGGCCGCCCGGGACGTCGAGCAGGAGATGATCGCCGCCTCGCGGCGCGAGATGCTGGTCGCCCGCAGCGAGCTCGGCGCCGACCCGGAGCTCGTCGACCAGGTGCTGCGCGGGCTCGACCTGCGCTCCGAACGCAAGTGACGCGCCGTTCGCGCCGGAGCGTCCACCCGGAGTCCACCGCAGTCCACCCGCAGTCCACCGCACTCCGGACGTGCCCGTACGGAATGTGCGCCGCTCCCTCCGGCGTTGCATAGGCTGGCCCCGGGCAGGCCGTCAACGGAGTCGGCGCACCACCGGAACCCGCACGACCTCGCGAAGAGACCCTCACCGCCTGGCCCTGCCGGTATCTGCACCCAGATGAATCGAGGAACACCGATGTCGGAGACCAGCGCCGACGCCCGCACGCCGCTCGACCGCACCCCGCAGTGGGCCGCCCTCGGCAAGCACCGCGCCGAGTTCGGCGACACGCACCTGCGCGAGCTGTTCGCCGCCGACCCCGAGCGCGGTCGCCGCTACACCCTCGGGGTCGGCGACCTGCACGTCGACTACGCCAAGCACCTGGTCACCGACGAGACCCTGGAGCTGCTGCGCGAGCTCGCCGCGGCCACCGGCGTCGCCGAGCTGCGGGACGCGATGTTCCGCGGCGAGAAGATCAACAACACCGAGCAGCGCGCCGTCCTGCACACCGCGCTGCGCGCCCCGCGCGGCGCCGTCGTCGAGGTCGACGGCGTGAACGTCGTGCCCGGCGTGCACGCCGTCCTCGACAAGATGGCCGCCTTCGCCGACCGGGTCCGCGGCGGCGAGTGGAAGGGCCACACCGGCAAGCCGATCCGCACCGTCGTCAACATCGGCATCGGCGGCTCCGACCTCGGCCCGGCCATGGCCTACGAGGTGCTCCGCTCCTTCGCCAAGCGCGACCTCGACGTCCGCTTCGTCTCCAACGTGGACGGCGCCGACCTGCACGAGGCCGTCCGCGACCTGGACCCCGCCGAGACGCTGTTCATCGTCGCCTCGAAGACCTTCACCACCATCGAGACCATCACCAACGCGGTCTCGGCGCGCACCTGGCTGCTCGACGGACTGGACGCCGGCACCGGGGCGGTGGCCAAGCACTTCGTCGCGCTGTCCACCAACGCCCAGGGCGTGCACGACTTCGGCATCGACACGGCCAACATGTTCGAGTTCTGGGACTGGGTCGGCGGCCGCTACTCCTACGACTCGGCGATCGGCCTCTCGCTGATGCTCGCCATCGGCCCGGACGCCTTCCGCGAGATGCTGGACGGCTTCCACCTCGTCGACGAGCACTTCCGCACCGCCCCGCCGGAGGAGAACGTCCCGCTGCTGCTGGGCCTGCTCGGCGTCTGGTACGGCGCGTTCTTCGACGCCCAGGCGCACGCGGTGCTGCCCTACTCGCACTACCTGTCCAAGTTCACCGCCTACCTCCAGCAGCTGGACATGGAGTCCAACGGCAAGTCGGTGGACCGCGCGGGCAACCCGGTGAACTGGCAGACCGGCCCGGTCGTCTGGGGCACCCCGGGCACCAACGGCCAGCACGCCTACTACCAGCTGCTGCACCAGGGCACCAAGGTGATCCCGGCCGACTTCATCGGCTTCGCCCGGCCGGTCGCCGACCTGCTCCCGGGCCTGGTCCCCCAGCACGACCTGCTGCTGGCCAACTTCTTCGCCCAGACGCAGGCGCTGGCCTTCGGCAAGACCGCCGAGGAGGTCGAGGCCGAGGGCGTGCCGGTCGAGCTCGTCCCGCACAAGACGTTCAAGGGCAACCACCCGACCACCACCGTCCTGGCCGGCGAGCTGACCCCGTCGGTGCTCGGCCAGCTGGTCGCGCTCTACGAGCACAAGGTGTTCGTCCAGGGCGCGATCTGGAACATCGACTCCTTCGACCAGTGGGGCGTCGAGCTGGGCAAGGTGCTCGCCAAGCGGATCGAGCCGGTGCTGCTCTCCGGCGAGGGCGCCGAGCAGCTGGACAGCTCCACCGCCGAGCTGGTCGCCCGCTACCGCGCGCTGCGCGGGCGCTGAGCCGTCGGGGCGCCCGTCCCCCGCGGGCGGGCGGCCCCCGGGCCTCAGTGGAACGCTCAGTCCTCCTGGTCCCCGGCCACGTCGCCGACCACGTCCCTGTGGTCGAAGCGCCGCAGGTCGACGGCCCAGATGCCGCGTCCGAAGGTGGCCGCGTACAGCTTGCCGTCCGGGCCGGTCTTCAGCTGCTGCACGGACGTCGTCGGCAGGTTGCGGCCGAGGACCTTCCAGTCCGTGGCGCCCGGCGCCCGGTAGAACGCCGCGAGGTCGGTCCCCAGGGCGAGTCCGCCGTTGGGCAGGATCTTCACCGAGTCCGCGGGCACGTCGGGCAGGTTGGCCGAGACGTCGGTCCAGGTGGCGCCGCCGTCCCGGGACTCGAAGACGTGCCCGATGCCGGCGCCGGGGCCCTCGGTCCAGGACCGCGAGAAGCCGTTCATGGCGACGAACACGTGCTGGGCGTCGTTCTCGTCGACGGCGAACGACGAGACGTACCGGTTGGGCACGGTCCCGTCCACCGGCAGGTCGAGCTGGTGCCAGCCCGTCCCGTCCGTGTTCCCCACCGCGATGCCGCGCGTGAAGCCCTGGTTGTTGCACGGGCCGCACCAGCCCGCGTACACAGTGCCGTTGACGGTCGCGACGGCGGTGGCGAAGTGCCCGGCGCCCAGGTCGTAGGCGCTGGTCCACTCGCTGCCGCTGCGGATCGCGTAGCCCTTGTGCTGCACCCAGATGTGCCGGCCGCCGGCGATCCAGGTGTTGACGTCCTTGGGGTCGGCGGCGAGCGGGGCGATGAAGCGGGCGGAGCTGGTGGCCTTGTCGGGCGGGGCGACCTCGTAGGACGTGGCCTTGCTGGGGTCGGAGTTGCCCGAGCCGTCGTTGACGGCGCAGTTCTGGGTGACCCATACGTCCATGTAGACGTATTCCTGGGCGATGTTGCACCCGTTGCCCGGGTCGACCAGCGTGTCGCCGCCGTCGCCGCCGAAGTTGGAGCCCATCACCTTGTCGTGGGCGCGCAGGATCGATTCGCCGTTGTCCTGGAGGCCGCCGCTGACGCTGACGCCCCGCCCGGAGCGGTCCGAGAGGTCCTTGCCCACGCCCACCGAGTAGTACTGCAGGGTGTCGATGGTGCCGTCGGCGAGGGACTTCCAGTCCTTGGCGTGGCCGCCGGAGTCGACGGCGCCGTTGACCGGGCGGGTGTAGATGCCGCCGTCGTTGCCGACGTACACGCTCGCCTTGCCGTGGTACGTGCCGATGGCGACGGCGTGCTGGTCGGAGTGGGTGGTCGGTGAGCAGTCGCCGGTCTGCTTCGTCGGGTCGATGCTCCAGCAGGGGAACGGGAAGTTCCAGTAGGGGCCGGGGACGATCCAGGAGGCACCGCCGTTCTTGGTCTCCAGCACCTCCTCCAGACCGGCGTAGACGTGGTCGGGGTTGGCCGGGTCGACCTGGAGGAACTGGTTGTACCAGGACTGGATGCCCGGCTGGTAGCCGGCGCCCTGCAGGGCGGAGCCCGAGTTCTTGATCTTGTCCTTGTCCGCGATCAGCGTCCACGGGCCGGACGGGGAGCCGGACTTGGAGACGTAGATGCCCTTCAGTCCGGAGTCCGGGTTGTGCGCGGTGAGGTCCGGCGACTGGTCGATCGCGTAGTAGCGCGAGCCATCCGCCGAGCGCGCGAAGGTCACGTTGCCGACGTTCGCCGCGTCCGTCGGCAGGTCACCCAGTGACGCGACGCGCTGCCAACTCCCGTCCGCGGCCTTGCTGTAGAAGCCGTTGTACGTGTCGCCGCCTCGCCAGCCGACGGCGAGGACCACCTTGGACGGGTCCTTGGGGTCGATCGCGATGTCGTTGGCGATGTTCTTGTACGGCGCACTCGGGTCGCCCGCCTTCGAACCCCCGGGCAGGTACTCGGGGTTGGGCACGAACTCCTGCGTCCACGGGCCCGAGAGGTCCGTCGTCGAGTGGCTCCACACACCCCGGCTGGTGGCCGCCCACACCTTGTCGCCCGCGAAGCGCAGCGCGTGGATCGTCGTCGACTCCAACTCCGCCCCGCCGACCCGGTTCCCGGGCTGGAACTGGCCGCGCTTGGGGTCGGCGAGCACGTAGACGCCGGTGCCGACGTACGAGACCGCGCCCGTGTTCGACTCACCGGTCGCATACCAGAGCCGCCCGGTGCCGTCCAGGTCCAGCGTGCCGGTGGACAGCGACGGCAGCTTCTCCGAGATCGACTGCCACTGCCCGCCGCCGGTCCGGGAGCGGAACACACCGCCGTTCGCACCGCCCGCGTACACGTACCCGTCGTCGTCCGCCGCGATGCCGGTGATCCGGCCGGTGACGAAGCCCGCGCCGCCGCTGGAGTTGGAGTTGACGTCGCGGTAGCGCGGGTCGTCCGCGTTGTACGGCTTGCTCGTCACCTGCTCCCAGCGGCCGCCGGCGCTCGGCATCGACCTCAGCTGCGCCCACGCCGCGCCGTACGCGCCCGGTGCGACGACGCCGGGGGCCGTGCGGGCCTCGGTGTACTGCGCGGTGCCCTCGGCCGCGTTCTCGGCCTCGTCCGCGCCGCCGTCGTCCCCGCCCCGGTCGGCCTTCGCCGAGAACGCGGGCCCGGCCGCGCCGCGGCCCTCCTGGACCTTTCTCGCGTGCTGCTGCCCGATCTCCTGCAGGTGCTGCGCCTGGTGCGGGCGGGGCCTGGGCGGCTCGGAGGCGGCGAGCGCCTGGGTGGTGGTCAGTCCGAGGGCGGTCAGGGTGACGGCCGGAAGCAGCAGCCGTCGACGTTGCCTGTTGGGCACGATGTCGGTCCTCCCCATGCGACGGGCCGCGCGGTCGCGCGGCCCGGTGGCAGTCCGAGCGGAAGCCTCGCGGGTCCGACCGGCCGGTGTGAAGGGAGTGTGCACGAGGGAGAGCCGAAACTACGTCAGATGAGAGAGTCGACGCGCGACGGATGACCCGCCCGGACGCCCGTGGTGCTGCGTGCGACGCACGCCGCACGCCGAACCGTCGGTTGCGGCCCCCGCTTCAGCGAATCCTCAGGTACCCCCCGCAACACTCTGTTCCGTAGTCGGACGGTGGGCGGACGGAGCAGTCGATGTCGGAATCCATACGCGGCTCGGCGCGGGCCGGGGGGCTCCTGCGCCGGGCCGGGTGGTCGGCGGTCGCGCTGGCGGCGGTGGTGGGCGCCGGAACCGCCGCGCGGGAGATCGCGAGCGCGGACGTACGGCCGCTCCACGTGGTGTGCGAGCACGCCGCCTCCGCCGGGCACCACCGGCTCGCGATGCGCTTCTGCCGCGGCGGCATGGACCGCTGGACGACACCGGCGGGACGGCCCGGGCCCACCGGCCACCACCGGGCTCATGAATTCCTCAGGTTCCCGCTGTCATGATCCTCCGCAGACGGCGCGCCTCCCGGTCCCCCACGGACGCGGAGGCGCGCCGCCCCTCGACCCTCCCCGGAGGCGCGTTCGTGCCCGCAGGACCGCCGACGGCCCCTCCCCGGGCCGTGGATATCCTGGCCGGCATGCGCATATTGGTGGTCGAGGACGACGAGGACCTGCGGTTCGCCGTGGCCGCGGCCCTGCGGGGCGGCGGGCTGGCGGTCGACGAGGCCGGGGACCTCCCGGCCGCCGACGAGGCGCTGTTCGTCACCGGCTACGACTGCGTCGTCCTCGACCGCATGCTGCCCTCCGGCGACTCCGCCGACTACGTGCGCCGGATGCGCGCGGACGGCCGGACCGTCCCGGTGCTGTTCCTCACCGCCCGCGACACCGTCGCCGACCGGGTCGAGGGCTTCGCCACCGGCGGCGACGACTACCTCGTCAAGCCCTTCGCCGTCCCCGAACTGGTCGCCCGGGTGCACAACCTGTGCCGCCGCACCACCGTCGCCCGCCCGCCCGTGGTGCGCCTCGACGGCCTGGAGATCGACACCGCCCGCCGTACCGTGCACCGCGACGGCGTCCGGCTGACCCTCACGATCAAGGAGTTCGCCGTCCTGGAGACGCTCGCCGCCCGCCCGGGCCAGGCGGTGCGCCGCGCCGAGCTCATCGAGCGCTGCTGGGACGAGCTGACCGAACCCAACTCCAACGTCGTCGAGGTGCTCGTCTCCCAGCTGCGCCGCAAGCTCGGCGAACCGGCCCTGATCCACACCGTGCGCGGCGTCGGCTACCGGCTGGAGTCGCACGCGTGAGAGCCGCACGTGTGAGAGCCGCACGTGTGAAAGCCGCACGCGGGCGGACCATGGGCTGGAAGGCACTGAAGAAGGACGTCCCGCCCACCCCGGCCGGCCGGATCCGCCGCCTGCGCCGCCGCATCGCCCTGCTCTTCGCCCTGGTCAGCGCCCTCGCCCTGGTCGGCATGGCGGTCGTCGCCGTGCACGCGGACGACGACGCCTGGCGCTCCCAGGTCGACTCCGACCTGAAGCTGCGGACCAGCGAGTTCGCCGCCGACCTGCACTACGACGAGCAGGGCGCCCTGGAGTACCCGGACCCCAAGGAGGGCGGCTACGACTGCCCGCCGGTGACGCTCTTCACCGGCACCGCCGAGCAGATGACCGTCGCCGCCCGCCCGCACCGCGCCTGCCTGACCGTCCCCGCGGACGCCTACCAGGCGGCCGCCGACGACGCCGCGCGCGAGGGCGACGTCGTCCGGCTCACCACCACCGCGCCGAACGGCCACCAACTCCGGCTCTCCGCCCAGCCGTTCACCGGCCCGAACCAGGACACCACGGACACCGTGGCCGTCGCCGCCGTCGACATCTCCGGCAACCTGGCCGACCACGACCGCCTCGCCCTGCTCCTCGCCGCCGCCTGCGCCGTCCTCGTCGCCCTCTCCGCCCTCGCCGGCCACTGGCTCGCCGGCCGGGCCGTGCGCCCCGCCCTGGACGCGCTCGACCAGCAGGAGGCGTTCCTCGCCGACGCCGCACACGACCTGCGCACCCCCGTCGCCTCCGTCCGCGTCCTCGCCGAGACCGGCCTGCGCGGCGAGGCCGACACCACCGAGATCCTGCGCCGCACGCTGCGCCAGTCCACCCGGATGAGCGAGCTCGTCGACGACCTGCTGACCCGCGCCCGGCTGATGGCCGGCGCCGTCCCGCTCGACCGGGAACCGCTGCGGCTCGACCAGCTCGTCGACGCCGTCGTCGCCGACACCCCGGCCGACGGACACCGCGTCGCCGTCCGCACGGAGCCCGTGATCGTCCTCGCCGACGCCGGGCTGCTGCGCCGTGCCGTCGCGAACCTGCTCGGCAACGCGCTCGCCCACGGGCACCGGCCGGGCCAGCCGGCCGACGTCGAGGTCACCGTCACCGCGGACGGCACCGTCGCCGTCGACGACGCGGGCCCGGGCATCCCGCCCGAGCGGGCGGCCTCCCTGTTCGAGCGCTTCCACAGCGGCGGCGGTTCGAGCGGCCTCGGCCTGTCCATCGCCGCCTGGGTGGCCCACGCCCACGGCGGCTCCCTCACCGTCGACCCGAGCACCCGCGGCGGCACGCGCTTCCTGCTGCGCGTGCCCGTGCACAAGCCCACGCGCTCATCCGGGTGAGGGCCCGCGAGCCGGGGGCACCGCGCCGCACGGAGGTGCGACCGTCGGTCGCATGCCGCTGATCGCAGGCTCCGACCGCCGCGCCGTCCCCGTGCTGCTCCCCCTGCTCTGCGTGTGCGCCGCCCTGGTACTCGTCCCGGCACCCGTCGCGCGCGCATCGGCCCCTTCCGACCCCGCGCGCGCATCGGCCCCGTTCGACCCCGCGCCCGCCGTCGCCGCCCTCGCCCGGCTGCTGCCGGCCCACGCCGCGCAGATCAGCCTCGTCCCCGAGCCGCAGGCCGCGCCCGGCGTCGACGCGTTCACCGTCTCCGGCGCGCCCGGCGCGATCCGGGTGCGGGGCACCTCGCCCGCCACGCTGCTGACCGGCGTCGGCTGGTACCTGCGCAACGTCGCCCACGCCGACATCGGCCTGCCCGGCGACAGCACCGCGGCGCTCCCGGCCACGCTGCCGCCGGTGCCCGCCCCGCACACCGACTCCGCCGTCGTCCCGCACCGCTACGCGCTCAACGACACCGACAACGGCTACTCCGGCCCCTACCGGAGCTTCGCCGAGTACCAGCGCGAGGTCGACGTCCTCGCGCTGCACGGCTTCAACGAGGTCCTGGTCACCGTCGGCGCCGAGGCGCCGTACCTGCGGGCGCTCCAGGGCTTCGGCTACTCCGCCGACGACCTGCGCGCCTGGATCCCGGCGCCCGCGCACCAGCCGTGGTGGCTGCTGCAGAACATGTCCGGCTTCGGCGGCCCGGTCTCCGAGCAGCTGGTCGCCGCCCGCGCCGCCGTCGGCCGCCGGGTCTGCGACCACCTGCGGGCGCTCGGCATGACGCCGGTGCTGCCCGGCTACTTCGGCACCGTCCCGACCGACTTCGCCGAGCGCAACCCCGGCGCCGCCGTCGTGCCGCAGGGCACCTGGACGGCCTTCGCCCGTGACTCCTGGCTGGACCCCACCGGCCCGCTGTTCGCCGAGGTCGCCGCCGCCTACTACGCCGCGCAGCGCGACGCGTTCGGCGACAGCGCGATGTACAAGATGGACCCGCTCCACGAGGGCGGCACCGCGGGCGGCGTCGACGTGCCCGCCGCGGCCGGCGCGATCCAGCGCGCCCTGCTCGCCGCGCACCCCGGCGCCGTCTGGGCGGTCCTCGGCTGGGAGCACAACCCCACCGCGGCCCTGCTGGCGGGCGTGGACCGCAGCCTGATGCTGATCGTCGACGGCCTCTCGGACCGCTACGACGGCCTGGACCGCGAGTCCGACTGGGGCGGCACGCCGTACGCGTTCGGCACGATCCCCAACTTCGGCGGCAAGACCACCTTCGGTGCCAACACCGGCGTCTGGACCACCCGCTTCCGCCAGTGGCTCACCAGGCCCGGCAGCGCGCTCAAGGGCATCGCCTTCATGCCCGAGGGCACCGGCACCGACCCGGCCGCCCTCGCGCTCTTCGCCGACCTCGCGTGGTCGCCCGCCGGACTCGACCGGGCGGCCTGGTTCACGGCGTACGCGACGGCCCGCTACGGCCGCCCGGACGCCCACGCGGCGGCGGCCTGGGCGCAGCTGCGCGAGGGCCCGTACGGCATGCCGTCCGACGGGTGGAGCGAGCCGCAGGACGGGCTGTTCACGGCCCGGCCGTCGCTGACCGCCTCGACCTCGGCGTCCTGGTCGCCGAAGGCGCTGCGCTACGACCCCGCGAGTGTGCGCGGCGCCCTCGCCGAGCTCCTGGCGGTGGCGCCGGAGCTGCGCGCCACCGACGCCTACCGGTACGACCTCGTCAACGTCGCCCGGCAGGCGCTCGCGGACGAGAGCCGCCGGCTGCTCCCGGAGATCGCCGGGGCCTACGGCGCGGGGGACCTCGCCGCGTTCCGGTCGCTGGTGAGCCGCTGGACGGCCGCCGAGGACGACCTCGACCGGCTGGCGGCCACCGACGCCCGCTTCATGGTGGGCACGTGGCTCGCCCAGGTGCCGTCCTGGGGAGCCACCGACGCCGAACGCGACCAACTCCAGTACGACGCGCGCTCGATCCTCACCACGTGGGGCGGCACCCGCGCCGAGGCCGAGGACGGTGGCCTGCACGAGTACGCCGCCCGCGAGTGGTCCGGCCTGGTCGCGGACCTCTACGCCAAACGCTGGGCGGCGTTCTTCGCCTCGCTGGAGGTCGCGTTGACGCAGCACACCCGCCCGGCGCCCGTCGACTTCTTCGCCCTGGACGACGCGTGGGCGCACTCGACGTCCGCCTACCCGACCGCGCCGGTCGGTGACCCGGTCGACAACGCGACCGACATCGCGACCGCCGTCGCGGCCGCTGTTGCGGCGCCGCTGGAGCAGCCGTCAGAGTCTTCGCGTTGACACCCCGCCCACGGTGCGGCGACCGACTACCCGGTGCCGTGGGTGGCCTACACCCGAGGAGTGGGCATGAGCCACGACCGTCCGGCAGCGCACCCCCCGCAGCGGCCCGGCCGGAGGCAGGTCCTGCGGCTCGCCGCCGCGCCCCTCGCGGCGGCGGCGCTCGCCGCGTGCGGCGGGCCGAAGCCGGAGCCGTCGCCGGACCCGTCGACCTCCGCGAACAGCCCCACGCCGTCGCCGACCCCTACCCCCGCCCCCACCCCCGTCGGCCCGCCCGACTGGGCCGCGCTGGCGAAGGACCTCAGTGGGACCGTCATCGGCCCGCAGGACGGCCGCTATGACGACGCGAGCCACCTCTACCAGCCGCAGTTCGACGGCCTGCGCCCCGCCGGGATCGTCTACGCCGCCACCCCCCAGGACGTCGCCACCTGCCTCGCCTTCGCCCGCCGGTACGCCCTCCCGGTCGCGGCGCGCAGCGGCGGGCACAGCTACACGGGCTGGTCGTCGGGCAGCGGGATGGTGCTGGACGTCGGCCCGATGGCGACGGTCTCCGGTTCCGGCGGCACGGCGACGGTCGGCGCCGGCGCCCGGCTGATCGACGTGTACGCGGCCTTGGCGGCCGACGGCGTGACGGTCCCGGCGGGCTCCTGCCCGAGCGTGGGCGTCGCCGGGCTGACGCTCGGCGGCGGCATCGGCGTCACGTGCCGCGCGTACGGTCTCACCTGCGACAGCCTCACCGGCGCCCAGATCGTGACGGCCGACGGGCGGGTCCGCCAGGTGGACGCTTCGACGGACCCCGACCTCTTCTGGGCGCTGCGCGGCGGTGGCGGCGGCAACTTCGGCGTGGTCACGTCCTTCACCTTCCGCACCCACCCGGCGCCGACCTGCGCGTACGCGTTCCTCTCCTGGCCCTGGTCGTCCGCGGCGCCGGCCGTGGCGGCCTGGCAGACGTGGGTGGCGAGCGCGCCGGACCCGCTCTGGGCCAACCTCCACCTCGACACCTGGCCGGACGGCCGTCAGCGCCTCACCAGCACCGTCAACTACCTCGGCCCGAAGTCCGACCTCGCCGGCCTGATCGACCGGCTGACCGTCGCCCCGACCACCGCCTCCCTCCACACGGCGCCGTTCCTGGACACCATGAAGGAGATGGGCGGCGTGGCCGGCTGGTCGGAGGCCGCCGCCCACCTGCCCGGCAGCCTCCCCGGCCAGAACCCCGACGGCAGGCTGACCCGGGGCTCGTACGCGGCCCGGTCCGACTTCTACACCCGGCCGATCGACCCGACCGGGATCGCGGCGCTCGTGGCCGCCGTCGACCGGTACCCGCAGAGCGTGCCCCAGGGCGGGAGCGCCTCCGTCTCCTTCGACGCCCTCGGCGGCGCCGTGAACCGGGTGGCCCCCGGAGACACCGCCTTCGTCCACCGGAACGCCCTGTTCGGGGCCCAGTACATCACCAACTACCCCGCGCCCGGCGCCGGTTCCGGCCCCGCCGTGGACCAGTCCCAGGCCTGGCTGAAGGACGTCTGGACGACCATGCGCCCGTACGCAAGCGGCGAGGCCTACCAGAACTACCCCGACCCGACCCTCACCGACTGGGCCCAGGCCTACTACGGCAGCAACCTCGCCCGCCTGCGCCAGGTGAAGCACACCTACGACCCGGACGGACTGTTCCACTTCCCCCAAGCCGTGTAGTCCGCCAGAAAAACTTCCGGACACGCGACGGTTTTCCGGGCTCCCGCCGGTATTGATTGGCGACCGTGTCCCACCAGCCCTCCCCGGGAGCCCCCGATGTCCGACACCATCCCCAGCGCCGTCCCCACCACCATCCCCACCGCCGTCGTCACCGGTGCCGGCCGCGGCTTCGGCCGCGCGATCGCCGCGGCCCTCGTCGCCCGCGGCACGCACGTCATCGGCATCGCCCGCACCCGGGCCGACCTGCTCGCCGTCCGCGAGGAGCTCGGCGAGCGCTTCACACCCCTCACCGGCGACGCCACCGACGAGGCGCTCGCCGCCGAGGTGATCCGCACCCACCGCCCCGGCCTGCTCGTCCTCAACGCCGGGACCGTGCCGCCCATGGCACCCGTCCAGGAGCAGACGTGGGAGAGCTTCGGCCGCGCCTGGGAGGTCGACACCCGGCACGTCTTCACCTGGACCGGCGCCGCCCTGCGCGAGCCGCTGGCCCCGGGCAGCGTCGTCGTCTCCATGTCCAGCGGCGCCGCGCTCTTCGGCTCCCCGCTCAGCGGCGGGTACGCGAGCGCCAAGGCCGCCGTCCGCTACATCCGCTCCTACGCCGCCGGGGAGTCCGAGCGGGCCGGGCTCGGCATCCGGTTCGTCGCGCTGCTGCCGAACATGACCCCGGTCGGCGGGGTCGGCGACGCCGGGGTCACCGGATACGCCGCGCAGGCGGGCCTCGACCGGGAGACTTTCCTCGCAGGGCGCGGGCCGATCGTCACGCTGGAGCTGATCGGGAAGGCGGTGACGGAGGTCGCCGACGACCCCGACGCCGCTGCCGAGTACCGGGTCGAGGGCACCGGGCTCGTCCCGCTCGCCTGAGACCGCGCCCGAAAGCCGTTCCGGAAGGACCCCCCGCGATGCCGTCGAACGCCGAGTTCACCGCCCTGGCCGAACCGTTCCGGCCGGAGCTCCTCGCCCACTGCTACCGGATCCTCGGCTCGGTCCACGACGCCGAGGACCTGGTCCAGGACACCTACCTGCGCGCGTGGCGGGCGTTCGACGGCTTCGAGGGCCGCTCCTCGGTGCGCCGGTGGCTCTACAAGATCGCCACCATGGCCTGCCTCACCGCCCTGGAGACGCGCTCGCGCCGCCCCCTGCCGTCCGGGCTCGGCGCCCCCGCGGACGACCACCGGGTGGCCGTGGCACCGCGCGAACCGTCCGTCCCGTGGCTCCAGCCGGCGCCGGACGCGCTGTTCGGCGCCGGCGACCCGGCGGTGACCGTCGCCGCCCGGACGGGCGTGCGCCTCGCCTTCATCGCCGCCCTCCAGTACCTCTCCGCCCGCCAGCGCGCCGTGCTCACCCTGCGCGACGTCCTCGGCTTCCGCACCGCCGAGGTGGCCGCGATGCTCGACACGACCACCGCCGCCGTCGACAGCGCGCTGCGCCGCGCCAGGGGCCGCCTGGCCGAGGTGGGCCCGGTCGCGGACGACCTGGCCGAGCCGGACGAGCGCGTGCGCCGCGGCCTCCTCGACGACTACGTCGACGCCTTCACCCGCGCCGACCCCGACGCCCTCGTCGACCTCCTGCGCGTCGACGTCGAGATGGAGATGCCCCCGACGCCGACCTGGTTCACCGGCCGCGAGGCCGTCCTCGGCTTCCTGTCCGCCCGCATCCTGCGCCCGTCGCTGTGGCGGATGACCCCGACGACGGCCAACGGCCAGCCCGCCTTCGTCGTCCACCGCCACGCCGGCGCCGGCCGCTACGAGCCGTACGGCGTCCAGGTGCTGACCCTGGTCGGCGCGCGCGTGGCCCGCATCACGGCCTTCAACGACCCGGCCCTCGTCCCGACCTTCACGCCGGCCGGCGTCGGAGGCCTTGCCACGAGTTAGTGCATGTCGCACTCTGGCGCGAACGGGACGGCGGAACAGGGGCGGCGAAGAGGACGACGACGGGGACACCCGGCGGATCGCCGCCTTCCAGAACACCCGCGCGCCACAGGGCTGACACCCCCTAAGCGGCCCGCACCTGCTGCTCGTCCAGGTACCGCTCCTCGATCTCCTTCGGCCCGAACGGCCAGACGCCCTCGACCCGCGACCACCCGAGGTACGCGACGAGGCCGAGACCGACCCACCCGACCGACCACTCGATGGGGTGCAGCCCCGGGTTGGCCTCGTCCGCGTACCCGTAGACGACCAGCCAGCCGACGGCGGCCACGATGCCCGGCAGCGGGTAGAGCAGCATCCGGTACGGGCGGGCGAGGTCCGGCTGGCGCCGCCGCAGCACGGTCACGGCCGCGATCTGCGCGAGCGCCTGGATGATCACCATCACGGTGGTGAGCAGCGTGATCAGGACCGTCAGCGGCGGGTGCGCCGCGGAGTCGCCCACGTGCCGCGCGGCGAGGAAGGCCCCGGCGGTGATGACGCCCATCGCCACCAGGCCGGCCACCGGGAACCGGTGCTTGGAGTGCAGCCGCGCGAAGGAGCGGAAGAAGAGCCCGTCCCGCGCGGCGTCGTAGGGGACGCGGGACCCACCGAGCAGACCGGTGAAGACGGAGGCGAACGCGGTGACGAGGACGAGCACGGTGACGACGTCCGCCGCGCGCTTGCCGAGCGTCCGTTCCAGCACGGCCGAAGCCACCGACTGGGACGCCGTGTTCGCGGGGTCGAGCATGTCCTGCCACGGCACGACGCCGAGCACCCCGATCTGGAGGAGCAGGTAGATCCCCATGATCGCGACGACGGAGCGGATGATCGCCCGCGGCATCACCCGGCCCGGGTCCTTGATCTCCGCCCCCATGTAGGCGGCGGTGTTGTACCCGAGGTAGTCGTAGATCCCGATCGTGAGCCCGGACGCGAAGCCGAGCCAGAAGCTGCCGCTGGTCAGTCGCACCGCGTGCGCGGGCCAGGTGAACGCGAGCGAGGGGTGGAAGTGGGTGAAGGCTGCGAGGACGACGGCGGTGACGGCGAGGATCATCACCGCCCACATGGCGACGGTGACCCTCCCGACGTTCTCGACCCGCCGCCACAGCAGCAGGACGACGAGCACGACGACGCCGACCCCCACGAGATCGCCCTGACCGCCCGTGATGTCCGGCCACAGGTAGCCCAGGTACTGGACCAGCCCCTGCACCCCGGTCGACATGATCAGCGGGATGAACAGCATGGCCGTCCACACGAAGAGGAACGGCATCAACCGCCCGGTCCGGTACTGGAACGCCTCCCGCAGGTACACGTACGTCCCGCCCGACCCCGGCAGCGAGGCCCCGAGCTCGGCCCAGACAAGCCCGTCCGCGAGCGCCAGGACGGCCCCGGCGACCCACCCGATGACGGCCTGCGGCCCACCGAAGGCGGCGACCATGAGGGGAATGGTGACGAACGGCCCGATGCCGCACATCTGGCTCATGTTGATGGCGGTGGCCTGGAACAGGCCCACCCGTCTGGACAGTTGAGGAACGGAATCGGTGGTGGCCAACAGGCACCTCCTGGGGGCGAGAGGTCGACCGGCGGAGAAAGTAAAGTTCCTTAACTCACTCGGGGTCAAGGCCCGCGCAGCACCGGACCGCGCCGCTTGGCGTGCCGCCCCGCGCACCGGCCCCCGCGCGTGGCAGGATGCGGGCGACCGCACCGCACTCGGACCGCACCGCACCGCACTCGGACCGCACCGCACTCAGACCGCACCGCACTCAGGAGGGACGCTCATGTCACAGGCCATCGAGGGTGTCGATCCGGCGGTGCCGCCCAGCGGGACGGGCTGCGTCGAGTGCGAGGCGGTGCAGGGCTGGTGGGTGCACCTGCGGCGCTGCGCCCAGTGCGGACACGTCGGCTGCTGCGACACGTCTCCGGCGCAGCACGCCACGCGGCACTTCGCCGAGACCGGGCACCCGTTCATCCAGACCTTCGAGCCGGACGAGGACTGGTTCTGGGACTACCGCAGCAACGACTACTTCGAGCAGGGCCCGGAACTGGCCGCGCCGCACCACCACCCGCGCACGCAGACGGTGCCCGGGCCCCAGGAGCGCGTCCCCGCCGACTGGCAGGACCACATCCACTGAGGGGAACGGCCGCCAGGAGGCTCGGGACCATGGTTTCGGTCCTGCGGAACGTGGCGGTCGACTACGCGGACGCCTACGGGTCGGCCCGCTTGCGGAGCGCGGTGACCGACCGTCCGCTGCACCCCGGCCGATCCGGCCAGGCCGTCCTCGCCGACCCCGAGGGCAACGAGTTCTGCGTCCTGCGCAGCGGGTCGGACCGGGCCGCCCCGCCGTCCTGATCCGCGCTACAGCGGCGGGAGCGCAGGTGCCGGGCCGAGCGTGGTGGTGCCCGGGGTGGCGCGGTGGGCGAGCCCGGCGCGGTAGGCGTCCAGCGCCTCCTCCGGGCGGCCGGTGCGGCGCAGAAGGTCGCCGAGGAGGCGACACAGGTCCGCCGAGTCGGCGGTGGCACCGGCGTGTTCGAGGAGGGCGAGGGCGCTCCGGTAGTGGTCCTCGGCGTCGGAGTCCTCGCCCCGGTCCTCCGCGATCAGGCCCAACAGCCGGTGGGCCGCCCCCGCGTGGACCGCTCCGCGGCTCGGATGCAGGGACCCGAGCAGGTCGGCGAGCAGCGCGGCCGCCTCCGCGCTGCGGCCCGACCGCCGCAGCACGTCGGCGAGTTCCACGTCGATCTGCTGGACGTACAGCACCGCGCGGCGCTCGGTCAGTATGCGGCGGGCGGTGCGGAGTTCGCGCTCGGCGGCGGGAAGATCGCCGTCCTGCGCGCGCAGGTAGCCGCGCATCCAGTGACAGTGGGCGAGTTCGGTGCGGATGCGGAGCTGCTGGTAGAGCTCCTGGGCGCGGGCGAGGGAGGCGTCGGCCTCGGCGGCGCGGCCCTCGGCGAGGAGGGTGCGGGCCACCGAGCGGTGCAGCCGGGCCACGGCGGCGGGGTCGTCGACCTGCGGGGCCAGGGCGAGGGCGAGTTCGGCGGCCTGGGCGGCGAGATGGTGGGCGCCGAGGTCCAGGTAGGGGGCGGTGATCGCGGAGTAGAGGAGCAGCAGGGCCTGCGGGTCGGGCAGGCCGGCGGCGTTGAGCTGGTCGATCGCGCTCTCCAGGAGGTAGCAGGAGTAGCGCAGGTCGCCGGCGAGGAGGTGGGCGACGGCCCGTCCGCGCAGGGCCGGTATGCGCTGCGGGAGCGGGGCGTCGCGGAGCAGGTCCTCGGCGGCTCTGAAGTGCCCTATGGCCTGGTCGAGTTCGCCCGCCTCCAAGGCGCAGTCACCCGACCCCACCAAGGCTGCGGCGCGTTCGTCGGCGAGGCCGTAGCGGTCGGCTTCGCCGGCCAGCGCGGTGAACTGCGCTGCCGCGTCCGCCGGTTCGCCGGTGCACAGGGCCTGCCGGGCGTCGGCGAGTCGGGACCGGAGGTCGGTGGCGAGGTGGGCGGGCCGTCCGGTGGCGAGCTGCTCGGCGCTGACGCCGAGGCGTCCGGCGAGGTAGCGCAGCGCGGTGTCGGAGGGCCGGGCCTTGCCGGACTCCAGCGTCGACACGTACGCCGCCGTGTAGGCGGGTTCGGCCAACGCGCGCTGGGTGAGGCCGCGTTCGGCCCGCAACTGCTGGATCCGCCGCCCGATCAGCAGCCGGTCGTCCCCGTCGTCGCTCGTCATCGCGCTCCCCCGCCTTCCCCTCACCACCACGTCGCCACAACGTCGCGGTCGCGTCGCCACCTCGTCGACGCGCACAGGCTATTGCGTGCCGGTGCGGCCGCCGCTAGCTTAACCCCACACGTAAGCGAGCTTAAGTAGGGATTTAACTCCCCCTCCCCCGGCCGGACTTCACTCACGGCCACCACCTCCGCTGAATGGACCCCCACATGCGTATTCGGCGTACCGCCGCCGCCCTCGCGGCGGCACTCGGCCTCCTCACCGCCGCCCCTGCGACCGCTTCGACCACCGCAACCACCGCGACCACCGCGTTAGCCCCCGTCGTACCGTCCGCCGCGCCCCTCGCCGACGGCACCGGCCCCATCTGCTGGTTCGGCGCCTGCTACGACTACGTGTCGGGCCGCCAGCAGACCGACGCCGCCGGCGCGAGCATCCGGATGCTGCAGTCCTCGCCCACCCTCAAGTCCGGTGACACCGACGCGCATTCGCTCCAGGAGCTGGCTGTCCAGTCCACCGACCGCAAGTCCACCGTCGAGGTCGGCTGGACGGTCGACTACGGCCTCAACGGCGACCTCCTGCCGCACCTGTTCGTCTACCACTGGGTGGACGGCAAGGAGAGCTGCTACAACGCGTGCGGCTTCGTCCAGGTCTCCCCGGTCTACACGGCCGGCATGGCGCTCCAGCCCGGCGACGCCGCCCGCTTCGGGATCCGGAACCTCGCCGGCGACTGGTGGATCTTCTACGACCAGCACGCCGTCGGTTACTTCCCCGGCTCGCTCTGGAACGGCGCCTACACCCGCACCCAGGTCATCAGCGCGTTCGGCGAGGTCGCCCACGGCACCGGCAGCACGTGCGAGTCCATGGGCGACGGCCGCTTCGGCAGCGCACCGGGTTCCGGCTGGATCCGCGACTTCCAGCTCTTCGGCTCGGCCGACGACGCCCGCCTGACCGTCACCTCCACCAGCCCCGCCCTCTACGACGCGGGCCGCGTCACCCCGACGTCCTTCCACCTCGGCGGCCCAGGCACCGGCCCCTGCTGACGGACGCGCCCCCAGCGCCCGACCCACCCCCGCCCCGCCCCGCCCCGCCCCGCCCCGCCCCGCCGGATCCTGCCCGGAACAGGGACGCGCCCCCGGTGAGATCATCGGCACGTCGCAGAGAGGAGAGGCCAGCGGCGGACCGCCCGCCCCACGAGAGACCACCGCATGCTCGAACTCGAATTCACCACCAGGGACCTGGCCCTCACCCGCTTCGCCCTCTCCCCGCTCTGGGAGGCGGTGGCCGCCGCGCGGGTCCTCACCCTGCCCGCGCCCGACCCGCTCCACCGCCCGTGGGCCGAGGCGGCCCGCGCCCGGCTGACCGGCGCCGGGCTGGACTGGGGCCTCCTGGCGGATCTCGTGCCGCCACCACCCCGGACGATCCCCTTGTTCCTCGCCCCGCCGCCCACCACGCCCGTGGCGGACCTCCACCTGGAACTCGACGCCCTGCGCGCGACCCCGCCCGAGGACGTCCGGACCGCCCTCCGCTCCCCCAGGGCACCACAGTCGCCACGTATCGACGCCCTGCGCGATGACCCGGTCACTCGGCTCGCCCGACTCGCTGACACCATCGAGGCGTTCTGGGACCTCGCCGTCGCACCGCACTGGCCGAGGATCCGCGCCCTGGTGGAGAGCGACATCATCCACCGCGCCCGCCTCCTCGCCCGAGGCGGCGCCCAGCAGTTCCTCAACGACCTCGCCCCACAGGTCAGCTGGGACTCCGACACGCTCTCCATCGGCCACCACCACACCCGCGGCGGCCACCGCCTCGGCGGCCGCGGCCTGCTCCTCGTCCCGTCCGTCTTCGTGTGGCCGCAGGTCTTCTCGATCAGCGCCCCCGCCTGGCAGCCCACCCTGCGCTACCCGCCACGCGGGATCGCGACCCTCTGGGAACGCCGCCGCCACGAGCCCTCCCGGGCACTCGCCGCCGTCCTCGGCCGCGGCCGGGCCCTCCTGCTCACCGAACTCGACGAACCCGCCACCACCGCCGAACTCGCCCACCGCACCGGCATGACCCCGGGCGGCGTCTCCCAGCACCTCACCACCCTCCGCACCGCCGGCCTCCTGACCGCCCACCGCACCGGCCGCCACGTCCTCTACGCCCGCACCGAGGCGGCCGAGGCGCTCCTCGGGGCATCGCAATCGCCGCAGGGCTGAGGACCCCGCGGCCGGCGCCGGGCCCCGGTCCGGACCGACCGACCGGACCCATCGTCGCATAGTCGCGAATCATCTTTGTTCACGTAACAGTTGATCCCAAACTCTTCCTAAAGGTTCGGTCGAGCCGCTACACCTTCAGTCCTAAGCCACAACGAGACGAGCGGGACGATGACCAACGAAACCCCTGGCTACGGCTACCCGTCAGAGCCGAACCCCCAGAACCCCTACGGCCAGCAGCCCCCGCAGCAGCCCGGTTACGGCGTCCCGCAGGGCCCGTACGACCCCCAGCCCGGCGGCCCCGGCCCCGGCACCCCGCCGCCCGGCTACGGCTACCCGCCGCCGCAGGGCGGCTACCCGCAGGGCGGCGGCTACCCGACGAGCGGCCCCCAGCTCCCGCCGTGGCTCGGCGCCCCCAACCCGTACGGCCCGACGGCGCCCGGCACCCGCGTCCTGGCCAACCCCGGCGACCGCTTCCTGGCCCGCCTGATCGACGCCCTCGTCCTGCTGATCCCGCTGCTCATCGTCCAGTTCGCCGTCGCGGCGGCGATCGGCGCGATCATGTCCAGCATCGTCAGCGGCATCGTCGTCTTCGGCTACGAGGCCCTGATGATGATGACCCAGGACCAGCAGACCGTCGGCAAGAAGGTCATGAAGCTGCGGGTCGTCTCGGTCGAGCACGGCGGCCGCCCGGTCGACAACGACCTGTGGATCCGCAGCGCCGTCTACGGCCTGCCCCAGGCCGTCTACTGCATCGGCTCGCTGTTCTACCTGGTGAACGTGCTCTCCCACCTCTGGGACAAGCCGCTGCAGCAGTGCTTCCACGACAAGGCGGCGAAGACCCTCGTCATCAAGGAGTCCTGAGCCCGGAGCACCACCGCGGACCGGACCGGACGGAAGCCCCGGGGCCCCCCCCCCCGGGGGGGGGCCCGCGGGGGGCCGGGCGCCCGGGCCCCCCCGGCCCCCCCCCGCCGCGCCCCCCACCCCCCGCCACCCA